>CAYZPF010000044.1:0-16829 GCA_964479995.1 uncultured Muribaculaceae bacterium
ATCAACTGAGAACAACTCCCACTCTGGCAGAGTTTTTTCATATTCTCTGATTATCAGTATTTTAATTTTTTAAGACATTCGGATTTTTTAAATTTTTATGGTTAATTATCAGGTAATCAAGTCGTTTAAAAAAACTCTGGCAGAGCAACAGTTTGCCGGCCACCTACATGGATAACTTCAACAGAGCGGCAACTTATCAGCTATCTACATGAAAAGTCTCAACAGAGCAGCAACTTACCGGCGACCTACATGGATAACTCTGCCAAAACCAAATTTGTCAAAGTAATTTTTTTATCACATAATAACTTTCACGTGTCAACGAAGCAATTTGCTGAATTGTTGCACCTTCCTGGAATTTTAATACCTTAACTATCCTGTTAAATTCATCTTTTGAAATTTCATTCAGCTTTTGCCCTTTCAATAAAACCTTTAAGTATTGAGCTATTTCGGCATCAGAAACTTTCCGCCATTCCTTAGGTTTTTGACATTTCAAATCTCTAATATTCAGATTATTAATATCTTTACTATCAAAACCATTAACACCTTTGCTGCCAAAACCATTAGCGCCGTTATCCTCAAAACTATTAACACCTTTATTATCAAGATTTAAAGTATTAAAATCCGAAATACTCGTAATCAGCTTACGGTTGTCAACAAATTCATCCAGGCTTTTATTAAAGTTATAAAATGTAGGAAAAAACAGTTTCATTGCAGAAGTATCAACACTAATGTATCTGCCTAGTTTATTTCTGCCATCTTCATATAAATGGTATGAACTCCAGGAATAATCGGCAACCTTTTTGCAAATACCTGCTCTCACAGGGTTTGTCAAGATATAAAGAATATTACGTTCCTGAATATCAGGCAGATAAATTGGCGAACTTGAAAAGGGAGTTTCAAATAATTTGCCGGAAAACCCCTTCCTACGATTTAGCCATTGCGAGAAACTAATTAACAAAGACCTGATAAACGGTGTTAGATTATTAGTACTTACCTGCAGATGGACATGGTTATCCATCAAGACAAAAGCAGTTATTTTCGAATTGTACCTTTTTGCCGTATCATTACACCTGATAAGAAATCCGATAAAATCACCATCATCATAAAATACTCTAAAACGGCTATTACCCCTAAACCAAACGTGAAATAATCCGGATTGTACTCTCTCGCTCATATCTCCCTCCTCATATTTATTTATAGATAAATAACTATTACGAAGATAGTTATTATTATAAAACAAAAAAACAAAATTTTGCTTTGCTAAAGTTTTTCACATAGAACTCTGGCAGAGTTTTTTCATACTCTCTGGTTATCAGTGCTTTAGCTTTTTAAAATATTCGGATTTTTTATTTTTTTAGGGTTAATCGTCAGGTAATCAGGTCGTTTTAAAAAACTATGGCAGAGTGCAGTTTGCCGGCTACCTACATGAGAAACCTTAACAGAGCGGCAACTTATCAGCTACCTACATGGGAAACTTCAGCAGAGTGTAATTTCATCAGAGTGTAATCTGCCTGCTACCTATGTAAGAGAATCTGCCAGAGCCACCCTGTTATAGACAACAGCATCTGCTGTCCCGGGATCAACCACCATCTTCTCGCTCCACACCAAATAGTTATTAGAGACAAGGATATCAAGTATTGGTACGGGAATGAAAGGGGTAGTGAATTCAAAGATTTCTCCCGGCTGTAAGGCTCTTGCAAATTTAAGGATTTGGGACATTGGAATATTGCCGGAATTTATTACCAAAATGGCATCGAATCGGGCTGTTACCCTTTCCGGAGAGTACCATTCCGGACGGGGACCGAGGTATTTTTGGTCTTCTGCCTTAGCCGGCATTCCGGCTAAGGTAGCTGGGGTACCGGATGAAGTGACTGGGGTGCCGGATGATGCAGTTTGGTCTGTGCCGATAATATGTTGATCGGCAGTGCGGTTGAAGGTATGACCGGAAATGTAACCAGTAACGTGACCAGTAGCGTGACCAGCAGCGTCATCTGAGGTATTGCCGGCATAGTGTCCGGCAGAGTTACCGGAAGTGTTATCGGAAGTGTGGCCGGCAGCGATGAGCAGTTTCCGTAGGAGTTCGGGGGCGGGAATACCGGCGATGGAGGCGGCTTGCTCAAGGGTAGTAATCTTTGCAATGGTTCTGCGAAGTATGGGATTCTTGAGTTTTGCAAAAGCGGGGGAAATGGTTAGGAACTCTTCTTCCAGCTCAGGATGTTCTTCCAATATCTCCCATATCTTAGTTTTTAAATTTATATCTCTCTTCATATTGTCTGTTTTTAATTGGTCTCTGGAGATTTCCACGTAAGTAGCCGGCAAGTAGCGCTTTACAAAAATTTACACAGATCTCACTCTGGCAGAGTTTTTTCATATCTCCTGGTTATCAGTGTTTTAACTTTTTAAAATATTCGGATTTTTTAATTTTTTATGGTTAATCATCAGGTAATCAAGTCGTTTTAAAAAACTCTGCCAGAGTGCAGTTTGCCGGGGGCTTGCATGGTAACTTCAACAGAGTGCAGTGTACCAGGGGCTTGCATGGTAACTTCAGCAGAGCGGCGACTTATCGGCTACCTACATGAGAAACCTTGGCAGAGTGCAATTTGCCGGGGGCTTGCATGGTAACTTCAGCAGAGCGGGAACCTGTCAGCTACCTGCATGGAAAGCTCAGCAGGGGGGGGGACTTGCCGGCAATTAACTCATGTGGGGAGCTTTTGGTTTCTATATGGGTTATCTCCTGGAGTAGGATAAAAGTCTTTGGTCGCCTTCGAGTTTACGGAATTGGGTGATGTCTTGGGTTACCTCTATGACTCCCAGGTATTCACCATCTTTTCCTCTGAGGGCGGTGTAGCCGATGAATACGAATCTTCCCATAAAGTTCGAGAGCCAGAAGTTGGCCTGGTTCTCTTTGCCGCTCTTGAAATCTTCCAGTATCTGTTCAACAATCTTAACGCTTCCGGGAGGATGGCACATCCGCACATCTCTGCCGATTATCGAACGGTTTCTTTCAAAAACACGGTTAGGACTGTGCGAAAAGAACTTGACCTTGTCGTTAGCATCAACGTAGGTAATATCCACCGGTAGGGTAACAAACAGAGCTTCAAGCTCTTTAATGTCAAAACTGCCGGATGAGAGCATTATTGGCGCCCCTTGAACATAATTAGCAGATACCGAAGTATCTACGCTACCCAGGCTATCACTAACCTGGAATTTTGAAGCAACGCTATCCGATGGTTTCCATTCATCACGGGTATCGTATAGGCAGTAACCGTATAGCGGAGTCTCAAGGTAGATCTGGTACCAATTCTCTTCGGTAAACTTTTCAAGGCACATAGGCAAGAAGATCTCTTCCTCCTTCATAATCATACTGTCAACAGCCTCAACCGTAGGGGCTAACAGCAAGACCACCATCGACATTAACTCCTCCTTAGAGCCAATGGCGCCCGGCTCAAGCGCCTCCAAAGAGCCCTTCAACTGCTCCCTTATCTCATCGTGCTTACCCCACATCACCTTTGGCGGACCGGTAATTCCCACCTTTTCCATAAACGGAAAATAGAGATACTCCTTCCTTTTATAGTGTTTGTCCAAATCCCACAAACTGTTAAACAACCCCTTAAGTTTAATAAGCGCCTTTGTAAGCTCCTCAATATCCCCAATTTGCGGAACAGCATCAAAAATCTCTTTAATCTTTTCCGTCACCTTAGCAATTTCAATGTTCTCTTTCCTGAGAATATCGGCCGGATGTGCCGCAGGCAGCTCCACCTTTTCAGATGTAACGGTTCCCTCCAGCACAGAGCTATGGATATCGCAAAACTTAAGGACCTCCTCCTCCGGCAATCCCTCCGATATCAGCTCCTGCTCCACCTCAACAACCTCATTATAAGGGATAGCCTTCAACAACTCTTTAAGACGGCTCTTCACCTCACCGGGAGCCTCACCCCTATGCAGCTCAAGAATCATATGCTTGAGCAACTCTTTACGCCTCGACACATTATTTATCAATTCACTCATTTTTATAATATATTTAAATATTTAACCTTAAACTATTCAACACTACCGACACCGAACTAAACGCCATTGCTGCAGCAGCTATCATAGGGTTAAGAAGGGTTCCGGTAATGGGATAGAGAATACCGGCTGCAATGGGAATGCCGATAAGGTTGTAGATAAAGGCCCAGAAGAGGTTCTGCCGGATTAGCCTCACCGTTTTACGTGATAGCTCAAAGGCTTTGGATAGAAGGCCAATATCAGAGGTGATAAGGGTCATCATAGCCACATCCATAGCTATATCGGTTCCTTTACCCATGGCTATGCTTACATCGGCACGGCTTAGCGCCTGTGTGTCGTTTATCCCGTCACCTACCATTGCCACCACTTTTCCCCGGGATTTTAAACCGGTAACAAAATCATCTTTATCCTGGGGGAGGGCGTGTGCCAGATAGCTTGTAATTCCAAGCATCTTTGAAACCCTCGCAGCGCTTTTTTCATTATCTCCCGTTAGCATATGAACCTCAATTCCCATCTCTTTGAGTGCTGTAACTGCACTCTTTGAACTCTCTTTAATCTTATCGGTCACTCCAATCACCGCTACGGCGTTGCCATCTTCAAAGATGACTGTAACGCTTTTCCCCTCATCGGAGAGCCCTTTGGTATGGGGAATCTCTTTTTTTGAATAACGTGAACTACCTGCAAAATAGCTTCTTCCGTCAATTGTTGCAGCAACCCCTTTTCCCGGAATGTTCTCAAAATTCTGGAGTTTTTCCCTGACGCTTTGGAGCTCGTAAATAGCAGAAGATAACTCCGCAATATATTTGACAATCGCAGCAGCTATGGGATGCTCAGAACGCTCTTCGATGGAGAGGATCACCTTCATATAACCACTCTTAGCCTCATCACTTAAATTATCAAGCCAGAACCAATCGGTAACATCTGCGCGCCCCTCGGTGAGGGTGCCGGTTTTATCCAATACTACCGCATTGACTTTGCGCATCTGTTCAAGCGCTACGGCATCTTTTATAAGAATATGCTCACGTGCTCCTCTACCTATTCCAACCATCAGGGCCGTTGGCGTTGCCAGTCCAAGTGCACATGGACAAGCTATTACAAGTACAGATACTGCAGATAACAATGCTTTGGCAAAGAGATGCCCGCCTCCTGCCACAATCCAGATAATGAATGTGAGAAGGGCGATACCCATAACAACCGGAACAAATATGGCAGCCACTTTGTCAACTATCTTTTGTACAGGAGCTTTACTGCCCTGCGCCTCTCGTACGCTCTTTATTATCCTCGCCAAAAGAGTATCCCCGCCAACTTTGGTAGCTTTGAAAAGAAAGACCCCTTTTTGGTTGATCGTCCCTGCAAGAACCTGATTACCTGCGCCTTTCTCGACAGGTATGGGCTCGCCGGAGATCATGCTCTCATCCACAAATGAACTCCCCTCCGTAACAACTCCGTCAACCGGAATCTTCTCACCCGGCTTAATACTAATTATATCATCGGGAAATATCTGCGAAATGGGAATTATCACAGGTTCGCCATTTTTAATAACTATAGCCTCTTTGGGCTGCAGTCCCATTAATTTCTTAAGGGCAGATGAAGTGTTCCCTTTTGCCCTCTCTTCCAGCAGTTTACCGAGTAACACAAAAGAGATTATCATAGTGGCCGCTTCATAATAGACCATAGGCTCAATTCCCCTTGCAGTCCAGAAAGAGGGATAAAAGGTGTTGAAGAGGCTAAAGAGAAAGGCGATGGAGGTGCTTAAAGCCACCAAAGTATCCATGTTTGCACTACCCTTGGTAACCGATTTCCATCCGTTTATAAAGAAATCTCTGCCGGAATATAGCAACACAGGCAATGACAGGAGAAGAAGCAACCAAGCATAACCTGTAGGCATATTGTGCATGAAGAGCATCGAGATAACCATCACGGGGAGTGAAAATAACCACGCTATTATAACCTCCCGCTTAATTCTCTTGTAAAGAGAAGCACTCGCCTCCTCCTGCATCTCGGCCCCCCGCTCTCCCTCCTCAATAATCATGTCGTATCCAATCTCCTGTACGGTCTGTTTAAGCTTTAAAGGGGTTGTAGCATTGGCCTCAAACTCAACAAGCACACTTTTGTCCGCAAAATTGACCGATGCTCTCTCTACTCCGGGGGTGCTGTTTAGCCTCTTCTCTACGCCCATAGCACAAGAGGCGCAACTAAGGCCGGTAACCGGATAGTTCTTTGTTACAATAATCTTTTTATCAGTTCCCATTGAAAAGTCTTTTCATTGAAAACAGTAAATTTCGCAATTTGTTCAGTTTATAATAAGAAACTTACTCTCTCTTTCTCCGGGTAATTTCATCTTTAATGAGTTGCAGCTCTCTGCCTGTCTGTCCGGCCATTGAAGTGTTCTCCTCCGCCCTTCTTAAAAGGTATGGTAGTACATCTCTTACAGGTGCATAAGGAATATACTTGCACACATTAAAGCCTTCTGCTGCAAGGGTGTAGGTGATATTGTCGCTCATTCCGTATAGTTGTGAGAAACAGATCCTTTCATCATCTCTCTTAAGCCCCTTCTCATCAATCAGCCGTGCCAAAAGGAAATTACTCTCGTAATTATGAGTCCCGCTAAAAAGTTCAAAATCATCAATGTTATCAACCACATAACGAAGTCCGTCATCGTAACATTTATCAGTACCCTCTTTGTCCGGGAATATAGGGTCCGGATATCCGCCGATGGCAGCAAGCTCTCTCTCCTCCTCCATATAGGCTCCCCTGACAAACTTGATACCGGATATATAATTATGCTCTTTGGCATCTTTATGCAGATATTTTAAATACTCCAGCCTGTCGTTACGATACATCTGGAGGGTCTGGAACACAATTGCCCTCTTCCTGTTGAACTCTCTCATTGCATCCTCTGCCACCCTGTCAATTATCCCCTGAGTTGCATAGTGCTCGGCATCAATCAGGATTCTTACATCATTATTATATGCCGCTCTGCAAAGCTCAAATACCCTGTTCCTAAAGTTTTGCAACTCTCCCCTCTCCTCCTCGTCCAAAGAGCTTTCATCTGCAGCCGCCCTGTTAAGCACCTCTCCAATCACCATAGCAGTAGGTTTAAAAACCGTATAGGCGATACTACCCTTTCCTTTCGCAAACTCAATAGATTTAAGAGTCTCTCTAAAAGCTCTGTTCACATCCTCAATAGCACTGCCCCCCTCTGCTGAGTAGTCCAGCACCGACTTTACATTGCTCTTTTGAAGAAGCTCCATTGTCTTAGCGCTATCTTCCAAAGTTTCGCCTCCCACAAAATGTCTGTATAGAGTAGGCTTAACAGCCCACGCAAGCGGGAATTTAATTTTAAGGGCAAACAATGTTAACTGCTTAATTACCTTTACTGTAAACGGACTGCTGATAATAGTGAAAAGGAACTGTGCATTCCTCAACTCTCCGTTGCTTTTTGAGGCAAATGCCAGCTTGGTATCATTAAAGTTCATAAGTTAAAAGATTAATATTTAGAATTATAATAGTTCTTTATATCTATTGATATTTTTGGATATGTAGCTTTGGGCAAACTCACAGGTTGCTTTTACCTTTAGATTGTTTTGGGAAGCAAAATGGAGAGCATGCTTAACAAGTGCAGAGCCTGCGCCTCTACCCTCAAGCTCTACCGGCACATAGGTATGAAGAAGAGTTATTAAATTCTCATCTATCACATATTCCAGATAGGCTCTCTCATTGTCTAATTTGAGAAGGAATCTGTTACCTGCAATATCACGCTCTATATTGAAAATTATCTGCGACATATTTAAGAGAAAACAACTGTCTGCAAGTTACACAATATTGTTTAATTACCATAAATTGGAGTGAAAGATACTCTTTTTAGGTAGATTATCTGTATCAGAACGGAAAATCCTCCCAACCATACGGTTGGTGCTCTCCCATGGTAAAAGAAAAATTGCTCTTATTTCATAAATATCGTATATTTGTAAAATAAAATAGTACTTACACGGCAGAATAAAATAGTTTCTACTCGTCATGATAAAAAGGCAACTACCCGGCTAAAAAGAAAAGTAAATATCCAAATAGAATAGGTATGGCAACACTTCAGGAAAGACTTGCGGACTCTTTACAAGAACTGCAAAAATTGCAAAATGAAAATGGACTTGCTGTAATTAAGTCAACTGATCTATCAAAAACTCACTTAAGGAGGTTAATCCAAAATGGATTTATTCAGGAAGTGATGAAAGGGTGGTATATCTCATCACGACCGGATAGTGCACCAGGCGACACCACAAACTGGTACACTTCGTACTGGTTCTTTATATTCAAGTATGCAAATACCAGGTTTGGAGAAGAATGGTGTATGTCTGCAGATCAGTCACTGGCTTTTTACAGTGGAAACAGAACCGTGCCAAAGCAAGTGATAATCCGCACATCAAATAGATCGAGTAATATTGAGAATTTACTACACGGCACATCAATCATCTATTTTCAGGCTTCATTAGCTAATCATATTTACAAAGAGCCACAATTGGGTTTGAATTTATACTCATTGCCGGAAGCCTTAATTGAATGTAGTCCTGATTTTTTCAGATTAGATAGTGTTGCCGCCCGAACTTGTTTATCAATGGTATCGAACGTGGGAGATATTTTAAAGATAGTTCTTGAAAAAGGTCAAACGACAAAAGCCGGACGATTAGCCGGAGCATTCAGAAATATAGGGCACGTTTCGGCTGCGGATGAAATAATAGATACTATGAAAAGTTTGGGTTATGACATTCGGGAAGAAGATCCGTTTATTGATCAAAGCACAATCAGTTATTCCCGCATAGCATCGCCTTATGTAATGAGAATAAAGCTAATGTGGAATAAGATGAGAGATGTTGTTATCGCCAACTTCCCCGAAATAAAAAACTCTCATTCGGACATAGAAGCTTGCCTGAATGATATTGATTCTCAATATAAGTTAGATGCTTATCACTCATTATCTATAGAAGGCTATAAAGTGACGGACGAACTGATAGAAAAGGTGAAAAGCGGCAATTGGAAACCTGATCGGGATTCTTCCGATGCAGAACAACGAAACGCAATGACTGCTCGTGGCTACTGGCAAGCATTCCAATCTGTGAAGGAAAGTGTAAAAAAGATTCTGGGTGGAGAGAATCCCGGTGAGATTGTCCTTCAAGACTATAAATTGTGGTATCGTGAATTATTTGCACCAAGTGTAGCTGTTGGTTTATTAAGAGCGTCTGATTTAGCCGGATATAGGACAAATCAGGTCTATATTCGCGGCTCCATGCACACGCCATTAAATCCGGAAGCTGTCAGAGAAGCAATGCCGGTGTTATTCGAGCTTTTAAAAAACGAGCCGGATGCAATAGTAAGAGCTGTCTTAGGTCATTTCATTTTTGTCTATATCCACCCATATATGGATGGTAATGGTCGCATAGCTCGTTTTTTGATGAATACAATGTTAATTTCCGGTGGTTATGACTGGACTATTATTCCGGTAGAAAGACGACTGGAATATATGGCTGCTTTAGAAAAAGCGAGCGTTAGTGAGGATATTACCGATTTTACGTTATTTTTGAAGTCATTGATAATTAAATAAGATTTTAGACACCATATGGCACAAAAAAAAGAGGCGCATTTCTGCGCCTCTCAATATTTTAAACTATTGAATGTTAGTTTTTCTTAACTGTTACATAAATCTTCTTCTCAAGTTTTTGTCCGAAGATATCTGTAATTCTAACTGTAAGTTCAACATCAACATCACTTTGGATAGCAGCTACCGGAGCAACACCTGTAATGTAGAAGCCATCTGGATTGGCAGGAAGAGCGGCAGTTGCAGCAACGCCTGCGGCAACACCCGGATAACCTGCAAATACATCAACCAAGTGCGAGTAGTTAGCATCAGTCTTAAGAACTTCAACTTTTGCAACACCACCTGTGATTCTTACATCGCGTGGAGTAATAATGTTGTCGTTATTAAATCCGAATGCATTAATGTTGTTATGCAAATAGTCTTCAGCTTTCCAGTAGTATGATAAAGGAACCATAGTTGTGTTGTTACCATTTGTTACCTGTAGAGTTGCAGGAAGTAACCATCCGGCAGGCTTAGCTTTAGCGTTTGCTAAAACCTGACCTTCTCTTACTTCACTCTTAGGAGTAACTGTTATAGTCTCCAGATCAACAGCATTTGATGTATTACCAAAGTAGTAGAAAGTCAACTTGATGCTATATGTCTCATACATATTAGCAGGAAGAATATTAAACCTATCTGTCATTCCAGATATGATATTAAATCCTGCTATAAGTGGATTACCGGCAGGAGTAGTACCAACCTTAGTAAACTTGAGCCATGCACCTGGCACTAACTGGCCGGCTGCAACTGTTGGAGCTGCGAGAGGTCCAGGGAATGTCACGCCAATGGTAGGATCATACACATTCTTATATGCATTATAAAGGTCATAGTATGCTGTAGTTATATTAGTCTGAGCAGTAGCTGTCCTCTTAGCATTTGATCCGTCATAAACAGTAGCGTTAGGATATGTTCCAAAGATAACCAGATTTGTTCCGTTGAACAGATTAGCTTTGTGCTCTATTAACTGAGCAAATAAAGTTGTCAGGTCAGGGTTAGCAATGGTATAAGGCATATTCACCTTGAACAAACCTGTGTTAATAGTTGGTATAGTAACAACACGACGATCTGTGAACTCAAGCTTAGCCATATAGTTGCCGGGAATAGCTACAGTCTCATCAAAAGTGAACTCAATCTTACGTATAGCCTGAACATCTGCCAATACAGTTAATGTTGCATTAACACCACCCACATTATTGTTGTTGGCATCTTTAAACTGATAAGTAACGCCAGGAGTAGCATTAACTATAGTACCGGTTGAGTTGTAGAATACAACCTTTACGTTATCTGCATTTGTTCTCCAAAGCTCAGTTTTACCAACTGCGTCAAGCTCATTGAACATTGAAGTGAGCAATACAGTTTTTTGATCTGCAGGCGAAGCTGCATCTGTAAGAACATGTGTACCAATAGGAATATTGGAAATAGCATTATTAAGCGCCGAGTAGAATACTACGTTCAAGTTTAACTGATTATCCCAGTACCTACCTCTCCAGTCAAATGTAGTTAATTGGAAAGGAAGGGTTTTCATATTAAGATTAGTAACCGTATAAGCAGAAGCAGATGTGGTTACGCTTGTGGCATTAACTGTAACGAGAGCCTCAGTATCTGTATTACCCGGAGTAGGAATAACAGCTACAGAGCTCTTGAAGAAGTCTGCATTTTTCAAAGCAGTACCGGTTGTAGTACCAACGCCTTGCGCTCCTGCTGTTATACCGTAGAAATCAAGTAAGTTCCTGGTTGTACCAATAGGTAGATATACTTTCCAAGGAATTGCAGGATGATCAACAGTAGCAGCAAAGAAAGGATCTGTAGCCACTGTAGCCACAATAGCAGGAGTCGAGTTGCTCTTATAGGTATATACTGTATTTGCATCTGGCGATACTTTAACAGCATACTGATAACCTGTAAATACCTCACGTCCTGCTTTAGTAGCGCGAACTGCAAGTTCGTATGATTCACCTGCTACACCACCAGGGTATCCTGTAGGATACAGAGCAGTAGTTGAAGCTGTAACAGCCTGATCTCTTGTAGGATTCAACGGAAGTGTGTAAAGACCGTTTGAAGGGGCAGCTGCAAACTGAGCAAAAGCACCACTAAAACCTTCCTGGATAGCACCCGGCTGTATAGCATATTTGCTTCCATTTTGTTTGATAATCTCAAATGTATAACCGGTAAGATTAGCCTGAGCAGGATTAATAATAATAGGAAGATTACCTTGTGCTCTCAGTAATGCATTATAAGTAGTACCTGCATAATCCAGAGCAACCTGAGCCTGAGCTGCAGTTGCAGAAGGAGAGTTAGCAGGGTCAATCAGGTTATAGCCAGCTGCATTATTGGTAGGAACATAACCGTAAGTCAAAAGAACTTTTGTCATTCCAATAGGTGAAACTATGCTTACAAGATCGCTCATGAAGAATAACTGAGCTCCTTCTGCAACTACAGGAACATAGTAGCCTGTGAAAGTTCCGTCTGTGTTTTTAACTGTGATTAAAAGCTTGTTAGCAGAAGCTACATAAGCAATAGTAGGTACATAAACATCTGTAGCTACACCGTTAATGGTGATAAAGCCATTAGCATTTGCACCAAACTGGTCGGTTTTGAATTCAGCGGCGATAGGGTTGCCTCCTGCAAGAATTCTCTCAGCGTCATCATCGCCATATTTAACAGTCCAGTAACCGTCAGTATCAATGCCAATAACCGGAGTAAGGCCATTATCTCCTTTGGCGCCTGTAGCACCTGTGTCACCTTTGTCGCCTTTGCCGCCTTGAGCGCCTGTGTCACCTTTGTCGCCTTTGTCGCCTTTAGCACCGTCAGCGCCTGTAGCACCTGTAGCACCATGGTTAATAGTTACTGATTCACCGTTAGAGAAGGTGATTTTATAACCGTTGGTAACTGAAGCAACAGAGGAAATAACCTTACCATCAGTAATAGCAGCATTCAATGCAGCAATTGCTGTTTTGTTGGCGTTGATCTCATCCTGAAGTTTTTGAATGTCTTCAGAATAATCCTTTTGGCAGGATCCCAATGAGATCACGAGTGTGCAAACTAATGCACAAATACCTAAGAATGTGAATTTTCTTTTCATTTTGAAATTTTAGTTAAAAATAGTTTAATTAAACAAAATTTGATTGGCAAATATAAGTAATAAGTTTTAATAAACAAGATCCTAATCCTTTACGGCAAATAATCATAATACTACAAAATACTACAAACAATTTGCGTGGGTCCAAGGGGTCCTGTTTTTTCTGTCCCCGGATAGAATCTAAGTAGTTGTTATGCTTTAAGTTATTGTAGCAGGGTCATCAAAGCATACAGACCTTAATTTGCATTACCTCCTTTGTTTAAAGTTAACATTCCGTTTGTCAAACGCAAATATAAAACATTTATTTAAACTCAAAAGGCTTTGGTTAAACATTATTTTAAAGAGCAAACACAGGTACAACTAATATTAAGATGCATATAAGTCTAAAACGTTGCATAGAAAATGGTAAATTTAACCTTAACTGAAAGTTGCACTCTGCTAAAGTTTTTTGAATAGAAAATTATTCCTTGTCCAGTGAGGTTATTTCCCGTACATAGCTGCCAACCCTAACTCTGCCAGAGTTTTTTCATATCCTCTGATTATCAACACTTTAACTTTTTAAAGCGTTCGGATTTTTTAAATTTTTAGGGTTAATTATCAGGTAATCAAGTCGTTTTAAAAAACTCTGGCAGAGCGGCAGTTTGTCGGTGACCTACATGGGAAACTTCAGCAGAGCGGCAATTTGCTGGCGACTTACATGGGAAACTTTAGCAGAGCACAGTTTCTGCTCCCACCTTTTCGCCTTTTTTGTGGCGAAAGGGGAGTTGGAAAGTAAATCCGTTGATTCAACGTTTTTCATAAGCTATCCGCTAATTTCCCTTGTAAAAGTTCGGTCTCTAAAATATATCCCAAACGTTGTATAGCAGCCGTATTACTGTATTGTTTTGCTATTATTGCAAGCTTTGTCATTTTCATATTTTCTGCCAACTCCTTTAAAACATAAGCATATTTAATCCTTAAATCTTTTAGACAAAATATCGCTGCACTGACTGATAATAAAGTTAATTATCTCCATTCCCTTTTTTCGGGAAATGCGTATGCTTTCGCCAACAATCAACATATCTTCTATCGTCGGCTTTCCATTATTATTTACCGAGGTTGCATGTTCCCCATTATACCCTTCACTACTAAGTGTCAGGTCATAAGCCGGAGATAAAGACCAATTCCCATTATGGCAAATGAAGCTAAAGTTTTTAGCATGATCGTCTGTATTGTCTGTTAGTACATTGAAAATCATTCGACGGAACATTTCATCAACTTGCTCAGGGTCTTGAGTAAGGAAGCCGGTTAAATGAAGTAATGTTTTGTAATCTAATTTCGGATTATAAATAGATTCGTTAAGCAGTGCACCCGCTGTGGCAATATGCAGACGCTCACCATTCTCTATGTCAAATCGCTTACTTGCAAAATACTTATCCTGTAAGAGTTTGAAATCCGGAACTTGAATACCGCACTTACGGGCAACTTCGTTATAATGAAATTCCATTTGTCCCATATCTTTTGGATCATATATATGTCGGAATTTCACCAACCAGGCGCCATTTTCATCTCGATATAAGCATTTTGGACGACAACCACCCGAATTACCGCTGTTGAAATAGAGTATATCTGCTCCAACATCAGTTTTTTCAGATAACACATCAAGGGCCAGTTCTTGCAAATAATCCAGTTCGGGCAAAGCCTTCTCTTCTCCAACAAATGATTCGGGCACGTATGACAATGCCCCCATGCCGCAGGAGCCTACAATACTTAATCGTTGAATGGGAGTAAGTGTGCTGTCATCTATTCCTTGTTTTCTTAATAATCGGTTGAGAAGGTAGCGTCCATAGCCATCTGGAAGACTATCTTCAAAGATTCCGAAGTTGCCCCAAAATGGTTCGGATTTAGCGATAAATAAGTCTGCTTTTAAAGGCAATTCCAATGGAGAAATGGAAAAGCCGGATGACAGCCAATCTTTATCATATTGGAATGCACACAAACGATCGTCGGGGGTCATTGTCAACTCACCCACTTTTTGAGCTCTGTATCTCACAGTTAATTTATCTACTCGCTTCATTTCGACGCCCTCTTTTCCGTTTTTTATTTTTATTGATCATATCCAGCTCTTCCATCGTTTCATAAAGAGGCTGGGATAATAATTCTTTAATATCTTTTGCATAGCCTAAGGCTTTAGCTAAAGCTATATAGGAAGCCAAAGATATTGTGTATTTTTGTTCAAATTTAGCAATTGTAGCAGAAGGTACTCCGCTTATCTCTGAAAGCAGATTTCTGGATAATCCTTTCTCTAATCGCCGCTTTTGAAAATTCTGAGCTAAAATTTTCTGAATATCGCCTACCGTATCAATCTCAAAGTTGTACAACAAATACATATCATTATATCTATTAAATAACAAATACAAAGATAATAAATATTACTATATCTTTTATCTTTTATTTTTTTTATCACTCTTCTCGTCAAACAGTCCGTCTATTTTTCGGGTAAAAGCTCTAAAGTTTCCCGTGTAGGCCGCCGGTAAATTGCCGCTCTGGCAGAGTTTTTTCATATCCTTTGATTATCAGTATTTTAACTTTTTAAAGCGTTTGGATTTTTTAAATTTTTAAGGTTAATTATCAGGTAATCAAGTCGTTTTAAAAAACTCTGACAGAGTGCTAAAGTTTCCCACATATTTAACATTCATATTAATAGGTATTTATATCACTTTTAGGATTTTTTAAATGGAAAATTACTCATTGTCCAGTGAGGTTATTTCCTGCGCATAGCTGCCAACCCTAACTCTGGCAGAGTGCAACTTGCCGGTGACCTGCATGGGAAACTTTAGCCGTTCATTGCAGCTATTTTTGAATTGGTAAATATATATATACACTTGTTTTTTATTGATTAAGCGTTTTGTAAAATATTCATCTATAGTATATTTACTCAGAACATTTATTATTATGGAATTTTGGTAGCCTGTGAGCGAGAAATACAGTCTACTGAAATCTCTCTCTAAATTCTTTTGTTTTACAGAATAGTTTGTAGTGTTAGATAAATTATGTATATTTGCAGTATGACTATAAAATAGCATGATATGAAAGGCGGTATTATTAATCGAAGTTTGGCCGGAGTAGCACACGAGGCTTATAATTATTTTCCTGTTTTAACTATAACCGGACCACGACAGTCTGGAAAAACAACTCTGATAAAGAGCGAATTCAAGGATTTGCCGTATTTCTCAATGGAAGATATTGACATAAGAAGATTTGCGCTAAATGATCCGAGAGGTTTTCTTAATCAACATCCAAAAGGAATGATTCTAGATGAGGCGCAACACACGCCAGAGCTTTTGTCATATATTCAGGGGCTTGTCGATGAAGACTATTCAAGGAGATATATACTTTCCGGCAGTTCACAATTCTCAGTGATAAAGCAGATAATCCAGTCTCTTGCCGGGAGAACGGCAATGCTGGAGTTATTACCTCTTTCATATCAGGAAATAAAATCGGAAGCGGATGCAAAATCTTTAGATAATATTTTGTATTCTGGTTTCTATCCAGCTATTTATGCCGGTAAAAACATTCCGAAATTGCTATATCCATCTTATACCAAAACATATCTTGAGCGTGATGTGAGAGATCTGTTGAATGTTAAAGATATAATGCAGTTTCAGAAATTTATAAGACTTTGTGCCGGAAGGATAGGCAGTTTGTTCATTGCATCCGATCTGGCAAGTGAATTGGGGGTAACCGTTAACACGATAAAATCGTGGCTTTCCGTCTTGCAGGTATCATATATTATTACGATGTTGCCGCCGTGGTTCGAGAATACCACAAAACGCCTTGTCAAAACTCCAAAACTTTATTTCTGCGACACAGGGTTAGCCTGCTATCTACTTGATATAGAGAGTGAAAAACAGTTACAGAGAGATAAAATGCGAGGTCATTTGTTTGAAAATTTTATTGTTAGTGAGGCTTTGAAATTTCGCTACAATCAGGGAAAGGATAGTAACTTGTATTTCGTTCGTGATTCGAACGGTAATGAGGTTGATTTGATTCTTAAATATGGCGATTCGTTTAAGTGCATCGAGGTTAAATCCTCACAAACCTACAATTCTGAGTTCGAAAAAGGTCTAAAGTCAG
>CAYZPF010000045.1:0-16820 GCA_964479995.1 uncultured Muribaculaceae bacterium
GATAAAATTGTATAGTTATTTCTAAAAAGTTTTTTATCCCATTTAGCAATGAACTTCACCTCTGTTCTGGAGTAGTCAAAATACCACGCGCCATCAATCAATTTGTAATTAACCGAATAATTTGCGCCGGTCACATCCATCTTTAATGATGCCGGTTTCCTCTTTACAAAATATGAGTTTGCTAAATCACGTCCTTCTACATTCATAGCAAACTCTGCCCGGCCTATAGCCAGAGATTCTGCATCAATAAATAGTTTTCCTCTAAAATAGATATCTTTCTCCTTAACCCTTTCATCAAACTGAATAACATAAAAGAGCCGGTCGTTTATTGTAACGGGATTGTCAAATTTAAAGGTGTAAACATGCTCCAGTATCATAGGTGTTACGCCAAGAAAAGGGTCTTTGGCAATATCAAGTTCCAGGGCTGAGTTAGGACCACCCTGAAACTTGACGAGCAAGGTATCTATCCTGTTAATATCATAACTGCCTCTTGCCTTGTAGATAGCAAGCTGATCTGCCCTAAACCCGGTATAAGAGGCTTTGTTAACGTCTAAAACAGCCTCATTTATAGAGACATAGTTTGATCCCTTTTTAATCATTTCCCTGTAAAAGGCAGTCATCTGTACAGGCGTAACTTTGTAATTACGGGGGATTCTGGATAGCGCCATTTTTACTATTGAGGCTGCATCTTGTGGCCGGATTGTAATAGGATTAAGCGCTATATCTGCCTGTTCAAGCCTTATAAGCAACTCTTTGCTGTTGAAATCTGATAAAGCAACTCTTTTACTCTTATATCCTAAGTATGAGACCATTATTGAATCTGCTTTAATATTGGCAGGAATTTTGAGAACAAAGACTCCTTCTGAATTAGAGACATTGCTGATATTTGTGGAGATAAGCTGTATAGAGGCAAAGTTAAGCGGCTTTCTGCTTTTTGCGTCCTGAACTCTGCCGCTAACAGAGTAAACATCCTGAGCATAAAGGGAATGCACCAGAAGTATCATAAGAACGACCATAATAAAGTTCTTTTTCATATTCCCTTAGTTTAATTATTAAACGATAATCTTCTTTTGCGAATTTACTATTTTTAAAATAAAAAATTAAGAGTTAAGAGTAAAAAAAGGTATTTTCGCAATCCAATAATTGTTGTTATGGGCAAAAGAGCTAAAGAATATTTGGAAAATATTAAAATAGAAGCTGTTGCAGCAGAGGGGAAATCGTTGGCTCATATTGAGGGCAAAGTACTTTTTATCCCTTATACTGTTCCGGGAGATATTGTTGATGTCCAGGTTAAGATAAAACGTAAAGGGTATATGGAGGGTTGTATGACAAGGTTGATTACCCCCTCTCCTCTTAGAATAGAGCCGTTTTGCAGCCATTTCGGACTATGTGGAGGGTGTAAATGGCAGATTCTCCCCTACTCTGTTCAGCTAGAGAGTAAAGAGAGGCAGGTTGTTGATCAGTTAACAAGGATCGGGGGGCTTAAACTACCAAAAATATCGCCGGTTATAGGATCGGAGAAGACAAAAGAGTATAGAAATAAACTTGAATTCACCTTCTCTTCCAACAGGTGGATTGATAGTGTAAATGAATCTGATAATCTTCCTGAAATTGATAGAAACGGATTGGGATTTCATATACCGGGCAGGTTTGACAAGGTTCTGGACATAGAGTATTGCTATCTGCAACCCTCTCCATCAAATGAAATTAGAGATTTTGTCAGGAGGTTTGCCAGGGATAATGGCTATACTTTTTTTAACCTCAAAGAGCAGACCGGATTTTTGAGGAATCTTATTCTAAGGACTACTTCAACCGGCGAGGTGATGGTAATTGTAGTTTTTGCCTATGAAGATAAGCGGCAAAGAGAGAGAGTGCTTAGTGCTATTAAAGATAATTTCCCGACAATCAATTCTTTAAACTGGATAATCAACGGTAAAAAAAATGATTCAATTGCTGACTTAAATTCCAGTCTTTTTTATGGCAAAGAATATATTTATGAAAGGATGGAAAATCTAACCTTTAGAATTGCTCCAAAATCTTTTTATCAGACTAACTCAGACCAGGCCTATGTTTTATACTCTAAGGTCAGGGAGTTTGCCGGCCTTTCGGGAAAAGAGGTTCTGTATGATCTTTATACCGGGACCGGAACTATTGCCCTTTTCTTAGCTTCTGAAGCCTCTAAAGTCATTGGCATAGAGTATGTAGAAGAGTCCATAAATGATGCAAAGGCTAATGCTGCTTACAATTCAATTCAAAATTGCTCTTTCTATGCCGGCGATATGAAAGAGGTGCTTACACCGGAGTTTGTTCAGGAAAACGGCTCACCCGACGTAATTGTACTAGATCCTCCAAGGGCAGGCATACATCCCGATGTGGCTAAAGTTATCTCTGATGCTGCTCCCTCAAAAATTGTTTACGTGAGCTGTAATCCGGCTACTCAGGCAAGAGATATATCTTTACTTATTGATAAGTATGAAATAATTAAGGTACAACCAATTGATATGTTTCCACACACTCACCATCTGGAAAATATTGTACTAATGATCAAAAAAACTAATTTTGAATAGAGGATAAAAGCTTATGATCAATATATATGATACTACTATTTGCGCACTATCTACGGCACAAGGAAAAGGTGCTGTTGCAGTTATAAGAGTAAGCGGAAAAGATGCCGTTAATATTGTAGATTTAATTTTCAAACCGGCCAAAGGTAATAACCTTAAAAGTACGTCAAGCGGCAGAGTAAGATTTGGAACTCTTTATTCCGGAGAGAATATATTAGATGAGGTTCTTGTGACCATTTTCCGCTCTCCCCGCTCATATACCGGAGAGGATATGGTTGAGATCTCTTGCCATGGCTCTTATTATATCCAACAGGAGATTCTTATGCTTCTGTTGTCGAATGGAGCCAGGTTGGCAAAACCGGGTGAATTTTCTCAGCGGGCATTCCTGAATGGAAAAATGGATCTTGCACAGGCAGAAGCGGTTGCCGACCTCATAGCTTCTGAAACCAAAGCCTCTCACCGTGTAGCCATTGAGCAAATGAAAGGAGGTTTTTCAAAAGAGTTATCGGTTATGAGAGCCTCTTTAGTGGAGATAGTTTCATTAATGGAGTTAGAGCTCGATTTTAGTGAAGAGGATGTCGAATTTGCAAGCAGGGATCAGCTAAAAGAGCTTGTCGTTTCGGTAGAAAATCATGTCGGGACTCTGATAGATTCGTTTAAGCTGGGGAATGTTATTAAAAATGGTATTCCTGTGGCAATTGCAGGAGCGACAAACACCGGTAAAAGTACTCTCTTGAATGCCTTTCTTGATGAAGAGAGGGCCATAGTATCGGAAATCCATGGAACAACAAGAGATTTTATTGAGGGTTTTGTAAATATTGAAGGTGTTGGGTATCGTTTTATTGATACCGCCGGTATTAGAGAAACTCAGGAAAAAATTGAAATTATTGGCATTGAGAGAAGTTTCGAAAAAATAAGAAGCTCACCAATAGTGATATTGGTTTTGGATGCAGAAAGAGAGACTCTCTTCTCTTATGGAATTGAACAGCTTGTTTCAATAGTAAACCTGGCCTTACAAAAAGTAGTCATTGTTTTAAATAAGACAGATCTTAGCAAATCTGAAAGTTCTATAGAAAAAGATCAAAATATAAAAAGGTTATTAGAGCAAATTAACTTTTTATGTAAAGAGCACAATCTTAAAACGGAAGCAGTTATACCAATCTCTGCTAAAGAGAGGGCTGGACTTGATGAGATTAAGGAGGTATTATTTAGAAGCCAAAAAGTGGAGGCCAATCACTCCTACTCTACCCTGGTGACTAATGTAAGGCACTACGAGGCTTTGAAAGATACCAAATCGGCTTTAGCCAGAGTAAAAGATGGCCTTGGCACCTCATTGCCCACAGATCTTATTGCTCAGGACATTAGAGAAGCTCTCTATCACATTGGAGAGATAGTCGGTGAAATTAATACAGAAGAGATATTAGGTAATATCTTTAGTAAGTTTTGTATTGGGAAGTAACTAAGTATAAATAACGATTAACAACGATCGTCAAATATATGAAAGCAATTGATTATCAATTAGTCACTTTCATGTATTTTATCTTTCCCTATTGTTTACTCCATTTGTTTCGCATATATTTGTACCGTGCATGTAATGAACGCAGTAAGAGCAAAGTTTTTAAAAGTTTACAGCGTTCGATGGTTCCGTAACCTTTGAAAAATTGGATAAAACAGGCTGGTATAACCAAACACATCACCTATCATTGCTTTCGTCATACGTATGCAAACCTTCAAATAGCCTTAGGGACAGATATCTATACGACGAGCAAGATGCTTACTCATAAAAATGTAAGCACCATGCAGATATATGCGGAATTAGTGAGTTCAAAGAAAAGAGAATCAGCAAATAATATAAGTTTGAAATAGGATGAAGAATATGTACATACCTGAAGAAGAGTTTACAAAAGCGATTCACGCAATGAAAAAGCAGTTAGATCATGATAATTCCTTTGGGAAGTCAATGGAAGATGCTTTCCCGGGCTGTCACGCTCCGATATATGACAACCATTATCTATGGGAGGGGATGATTAAGCTGTTAGAAATTGCCACAAATGACGTAGGTAAAGTAATCGAGTGGTGGATTTATGAAGCAAAGTTCGGAACAGACTCAAACAAGGATATCGTTGGGAAAGAAAATGGAAAAGAAATTGTTGTAACTTTGTCTACAGCAGAAGATCTGTATAACTATCTAAAAAGCAAATAACTATGACGTACGAAATAAACAAAATACAATCACAGTTTGAGGAATTAAGATCGATTATTGTTTCTCATAAGAATAGAGCTTATCAAGCTGTCAATACAGAACTTATATCCACTTACTGGGAGGTTGGAAAATACATTTCGGGAAAGGTTAAGGCAGCAGAATGGGGTACTGGAGCTGTTAATGAATTTGTAGATTATCTTAAGAAAGAACAACCTGACATTAAAGGATTTGAGAGAAGAACCATATATCGAATGGTTAGCTTTTATGAAACATATAGTTCTCCTGAATTTGTGTCAGCACTGCCGGCACAAATATACAACACTAATTATCAAAAGAATACAATTGTGTCAGCACTGCTGACACAATTAGGAGGCGAGAAACAAATAGTATCCTTCCTGTCACTCATTAATTGGACATCTCACTTAGAAATAATAACAGGATGCAAAAGCTATGAAGAAAAAATCTTCTACATACTTTTGGCGCACAAAGAGCGGTTAAAATACAGAGAACTGCGCCGACAAATAGAATCAAGCGTTTATGAGCGTAGTTTGCTTGGGGAAAAGAAACAATCTTTAAAGTTGAAAGAAACCTATCCTGCCGCCAAGCAGCTATTCAAGGATAGATATATGGTCGATTACCTAAACTTGTCTGAAGACTACAGCGAGAAGACGCTCCAACAAGGTCTTATACAGCAAATGAAGAAATTCATACTGGACTTAGGAAAGGACTTCATTTTTATGGGAGAAGAATATCCGCTTCAAGTAGGGATGACGGACTTTAAGGTAGATTTACTGTTTTTCCACAGAGGATTGCAATGTCTTGTTGCCATAGAGTTGAAAACAACAAAGTTTAAGCCGGAATATACCGGGCAGTTGGATTTTTATCTTGAAGCGCTTGACAGAGATGTACGTAAAGAAAATGAGAATCCAAGCATTGGTATATTATTGTGCAGAAGTGCTGACAGCTCAGTCGTGGAGTACTCATTAAATAGAAGCCTAAGTCCTAGTTTGATAGCAGCATACGAACAGGAACTAATACCCAAAGAAGTTTTAAGGGCACATTTGAACGAATATTATTATGATGTGAAAACAGCATTAGAAGATAACGATGAAGAATAAATACTTTGAATATATCATAATTTACCTATCGGTAGCAATTGTCTGTTTTGCTATTGCCCTCATTGTGAAAATTATGGTCATGAGTAAAGGGGTTGATGTATTCTCGGCAAACACAATTTTCTGGCTTATTACCGGATTAGGAGTATTATCTTATTGCGTCTTGACTGTGGTTGTTCAGGGGTTATTAGATAAAACCGCCAAGCTTTTTTTCTTTAAATCAAAGAAAAAGGAGAACAAGCAGGAAACAAATAGGCCACTTTCTTTAGATGAAATACGAGCAGAAAAACAAAAAGAAATCGACCAACAAAATATTGAGAGAATAAATGCCGCCATTCAGTACACCCAGAGAATATTTGCTTCCTATATTTCAGATAACGATATGGACTTGCTTTGTAAATACATAGAAATGTATGCAGAAGGAAACGATTTTGAGAACGTATCCGTTCAATCCATAAGAACAAAAGAACTTACCAACATTGATATTTGTCATTTTGGTTGGAATATCTTGAATCACTTCAAGCCTACTGCTGATCAATGGGGCGTATCCCGATTTCTCAAAAAGGTATTTGAGGAGAAGTTGAAAGAGATGGAACTGGAAACAGTCAAGAAGAAGTTGAAAATATTCGAATCTAAGTGTACAATCCAAATACAAAAAGATCTAAGCTTGCTGGATAAGCAATAACGACTATTATTTCTAAATGTTTTTGTGGTGTTTCTCCGGTGCTTCGTATCACCGTTGAAGCACCACTTTTCTTTGCGCTGTAACAATTAAAAACAATTGTATTATGTGCAATGAAAACATTACTTTCGATAAGTTGCCCGAGGCGGTTGCTTATCTTATTAAAGAAGTATCAGAATTCAAAGGTTTGGTAGAGACGAAACAACGTTCACCAGCCGAGAAGCGGGTTCCGATAGAAATTGAAGATGCGTGCCGGTTGATTATGAAAGCCAAACCAACCATTTATGCATTAGTAAGAAAAGGGCTTATACCTTGTTATAAGCGTGGTAAGAAACTATTCTTCTTCGAGGACGAATTGATGGAGTGGATCGCCAAGGGCAAGAAGAAGACTATTGAAGAATTGAAAGAGGAAGTTGAAGCTCGCATCAATCAAGGAATCCGCCGCAAACCTTCGCATCGTAATTTTTAAATCCTGCGATTATGGAAAATAAAATTACACCAGAAGGAATCATCCATGAAGCTCTACATTATAAAGGTAAAATGTACAGCTCAGACTATCCTGTTCAGGTATTTCCTCATCAGATACAGGATATTATCTACGCCACCGGAGAGTGTCTTAACTATCCGATTGACCACATTGCTGCATCATTGTTTTTCGTTTTGTCGGTTGGCATTGTCAATACCCATGTGGCAAAGTTGAAGGAGAGTTGGACGGAACGTGCCATTCTTTATACCGCACTGATTGGTCGTACGGGAGTCAACAAAAGTCACCCGCTAAGTTTTGCTTTTCACCCTCTATTCGAACATGACACAAAGAATGCAGTCAGATTTAAAAAAGAGTCCAAAGAGCACGACCAGCTGCTTTCGCTCAGTCGGAAAGAACGAGAAGAACAAGGCATTAGCGAAATCCCACAAGAGCCTATCCTTAAGAAATTTGTTGTTTCAGATATCACTCCGAAATGTTTGGCATTTATCCACGAGAACAACAAACGCGGAATCTGCCTATACACGGACGAACTGGCTTCATGGTTTAAGAACTTCAATCGTTACACGAAGGGATCGGAAGAACAGTTCTGATTATCACTATACAATGGGAAGCCTATTATATTAGATCGGCGTGGAGCGAAAAACTCTGTATCCGCCAAACATTCTTTTATTGGTGTGATTGGCACTATCCAACACGGTATCCTAAAAGAATTGGCAAAAGGGGAGCGTAATCAGAACGGATTTTTAGACCGCATTCTTTTCGTATCACCCAATAATTTGGAAAAACAATACTGGAATGACAGGCAACTTTCTCGGCATGTAATCCCGACTTGGAATAATCTGATACAGAAATTAATTGAATTCGATTTTGTAACTAACGACAATGGGGACATTATCCCCTTTGAGTTGCATTTCCAAGAAGATGCAAAAACGCGACTATACAACTGTCAACGAGAAAATACAGATCAATGCAATCGGGAGATAAACGAAACGCTAATGAGTATTTACAGCAAGTTGGAAATTTATGCGATCCGGTTTTGCCTGATATTACAAATGGCTCGTTGGCTTTGCGGAGAGGCAAAGAAGGATTCTATTGATATAGTGAGCGTAGAGGGAGCTATTGAATTCGTAAAGTATTATCAGTAAACCGCACGCAAGGTGCAACAAATCATTGGCACCACAGCCTCTTTGGAACAATTGCCCACCGATAAGCAACGATTATACAATGCTCTTCCTCCTGACTTCTTAACAGCAGAGGGAATACAGGTTGCCGCACAGTTCTCCGTTTCGGCAGATAGCTTTAAGCGAATCCTAAGTGAATTCAAAGACAACTTACTTGATAACTATAAGCATGAAAGATACCGAAAGTTGCTTTGATACATTTCCCACACTATTGCCATTATTGGCGACAAGCAGCAGATAATCAACTATATAAAAATGTTTCACCAATAGCACTTATCCACTTTTTGAACAGTTCGTTGTCTTAAAAATGCGGAGTCAGATGAATGTATATACACTTTGAGAAACATTCAACTCGTTGACTTTCAGCAAATAATTTGCACGAAATGTGGGAAGTGTTCAAAATAGAATAAATATTATGACCTATTACAGATATATATTAGAACCATATAAAGGCATTGCTACTCGCCATACTTGCCCAGCTTGTGAACAGAAACGATGCTTTTCTCGCTACATTGATTCTGAAAACAAAATTTCATTTCCGAGTCATGTTGGGAGATGCGACCGAGAGGAGAAATGTGGATACCACTTCACTCCGAAGCAATACTTTAAAGAGAATCCGGAGAGAAGAGAGGAATTTACTGCCTATCAATCTTTATTGCCACAAAATCATCAACCACTGAAAGAAAAAGAGGACGATTCGGAAATACGGGAGGAAAATATAGCAGATTATCAACAAATTAGAAAATAATAAGTATGAAATAAATCGATGTAAATGAAGTGTATATCCTTTTTGAAGAACTCAAGAAGCAGTTGAAACAAGTAAGTGAAAACAGTACTCCTGTTACACAACCTCAAATAGAAATGCCGGACTTATCCGTAATTTCGGATTTGACAGCAAAATTGGATGAAGTGATAAATGAGATTCGCAAACCTGTAAAAACAGAACACCATCATGTTTTCCACATTGCTTCCAATAAAATCTTCTTCTCCGTAATTGGAGTTAGTGTCGCTCTACTTATAAGTCTGTTTGCAATATACTATCAGCGAAAAGAGATTTCGACATATAGAGATAACGACTTGAAATATCGTTATGTAAAAATGGTTGGCGAAACAACTCCCAAAAAATTAAGCACATTGGAAAATGTCTTTGAAAACAAACGAGATAGTGTGAAAGTTATCCGCAAACAGGTCGAGCAATACGAAAAAGCCGTTATTGAAGAAACCAAGCGATTGGAAAAAGCAAGAAGCGGAAAACCTTAAACAATAAAAATAGCTACCTTCAACTGCTATACAAAAATATAGACCAAGAATAAATCAGCAAGACTTAACCCCCCACTTCCTCAAAAAAATCATATCTTTGTCCGTATATTCAGCACTACAATGAAAAGTAAACTAGAAAAAATCCTCAAAGGTATATTCCTATCCTCTATAGGATCCCTCATAGCAAATAATGAGGCACAAGCCGTTACTTACAATCTATCAAATCTCAAAGAAAACAATACTAAAAAAATTGAAGAAAACAAGTCTAATGATAATACTCAAAAGTATATCTTAAAAATTCATGATGACAATTCTTATTTAATCGCTGGACACCGAAGCCACCGTTCACACTCCTCCCACCGCTCCCATTATTCCCATCGTTCCAGTAGCAGTGGAAGTTCATACAGTAGCGGTTCATCATCTTCCGGAAGCACCACCACTACAACCACTAGAATATACTCATTAGGAGATAGAACAATATCCATAGGTATATCAGGCAAAGATGTACGCGAATTAGCCACCTTACTCATTAAAATAGAATATCTCACGGAAAACCTTCTGATAAAAGACAATTTAGGAAATGTAACCTGCTGTAGAAACATGTCCGAAGCTATAAAAAAATTCCAGCGTACCAACAGCCTAACGGTAGACGGTATGGCAGGGAAGACAACCATAAATACCCTTAAAACCTATGCGGCTAATTATTCAAAACCCGTAACCAGTCTCGGAACGAACCCAAAAATAAACCTCGGCGATCGAATCCTTAAAAAAGGCATGCAAGGAACCGACGTTACCCAACTCAAAAATATACTCATTGATAAAGGATACCTATCCGGAACCATTGCCAAAGGGTCCACTTTGTTTGATACGGAAATAGAAAAAGCAGTTATCAAATTCCAGGAAAAAACAGGAATCGATGCAGATGGAATTGTGGAAGTTCAAACAGTTTACTTTCTTAAGAAATAAGCAATAATGATTGAATTCACCCTTACAGACAACCGTTGCAAGCTGATAATCGACTTATCTGTTTTCAACGATCGTGTCATCTCCAAAGTAACTTATTGCTTGTCTGCTGATTATTTGATTTGTCAGCAAAATCTGGAAAACGGGTACCAATCCGTAATATTGGAGAAAAAACAAGGGACATTATCAGATACAGAATTTCGATTCCTCAAAGAAAAAGTCAATCAGCTACTTATTGATTACAAGAACCGTGATATTGTAAACAGCGAGACAAAGAACATCCGCGACATCCTGTACGTCAAAGCATTTGCTAATAACGATGACTATGAGGACTTTAATTTAATGGATTAAAACGAAACGATATGTACTATCTACTCCCGTTTCGTTTCGAACGCCTGAATGACAAAGAAATAATCGTCAATGAAGCCGGTGACTTCCTGATAACAGAAACTAACACAGTCAACAGAATCGTCAACAAAAAAATAACGCCTGATGAAGAACTCTACAAGGACCTGATTACCAATTTCTTCATCAGCGAAACGCCTATACCTGCACTTATCGACAACTATGCCACTCGTTTACGGACTAGGAAATCATTTCTCGATGCATTTACCTCCCTGCACATTTTTGTGCTTACCATACGGTGTAACCAGAATTGTGTCTATTGCCAGGCTTCTGCCCGCGAATGCAATGCAGCACAGTACGATATGAAGAAAGAATATCTATCAAAAGCAATAGACCTGATGTTTAAAACACCTTCACCCTTCATCACCATGGAATTTCAGGGAGGAGAACCTACGTTAACACCGGAATTATTACTATACGCCATTCAGGAAGCAGAAAACAGGAATAAGGTACACAATAAACAAATAACCTACGTACTATGCACGAATTCCATCAACCTGACAGACCATATTATGGAGATCTGCCGTAACTATAAAGTCCTGATATCCACCTCGCTGGATGGACCCGAATTTCTTCACAACCGTAACAGGGGAAAAACTGACAGTTACCAGAAAGTCATCGCAGGAATCAACAAAGCACGTACTGCTTTAGGTCACGATCGAGTTTCGGTCTTGATGACTACCTCGGAATTTTCGCTCAATCATCCCCACGAAATCATAGATTCCTATCTCGAAAATGGATTCCACAGTATTTTCCTCCGTCCGCTAAACCCCTATGGATTAGCTACAGAAAATGATGACTGGGATTTATACTTTCAACGCTTTATTGAATTCTATAAATCAGCTCTCGATTATATCATCCATCTCAACAAGAAAGGGATATTCTTTATCGAAGAATTTACCGCTTTACTTTTGCGCAAGATATTAACCCCTTTTCCCATCGGTTTTGTTGACCTGCAATCGCCCTCGGGAATAATAAACAGTGTGATTGTGTACAACTATGATGGATATGTATATGCTTCGGACGAATCGAGAATGCTGGCCGAATACAACGATTTTACATTCCGGTTAGGAAGCGTTTCCGACAAATACGAAGATATCTTTTATGGAAGGAAAACACAGGGATTGGCTCAACTGTGGTTGACAGAAGGCATTGCAGGCTGTTCAGACTGTGCTTACCAAAGTTATTGTGGCGCCGACCCTGTGAGGAATTATTCCACCCAGGGAGACCCCTATGGATTCAGACCGACTTCTTCGTTCTGCAAAAAGCACAAAGCTATCATCCGCCATCTCTTTAGTCTGCTGATGGAGAAAAAAGACGAAGTAATGCCTCTATTTAAACACTGGTTGAAAAGAAATGAAGGATAAAATAGACATCAATTCAAACGATAATTCCCTGTTTGTTACATCCCAATGCAACAACAAATGTCTGATGTGTGCCCAGCCTCCGAAGCAAAAAAACGATATCGAATTTTATTTTCAGAAAAACATCTCCCTTATCCAGTCTGCCCCTGCCGGGTTGAAAGATATAGGTATCACCGGAGGTGAACCAACCTTACTTGGTAATAAACTGTTTGAACTGATCAATCATATTCGTCAAGCCCTTCCGCAAACGATGATCCATATCCTTACAAACGGAAGGTATTTCGCTGATATACAATATACAAAGGCTTTTGCCAATGCCGGTACCTACAATATGTTACTGGGAGTACCCCTGCATTCTGACTATCAGCGCGACCATGACTTTATTTCGCAAGCTCGTGGGTCTTACAACGAAACGATGAAAGGTCTCTATAATATGGCACGTTACGGTCTGGATATTGAACTTCGGATTGTTATCCATAAAATAAATTACAAAAGATTGCCTGCTATGGCCACTTTCATCTACAAAAATCTACCGTTCGTTAAATACATCTCTTTTATGGGACTGGAAGACACCGGCTACTCCATCAAAAATCATTCCATTATCTGGATGGATCCCGTAGAATATCAAAACGAACTGGAAGAAGCTGTCACCGGATTGGCCGGTTGGGGAATGAATGTTTCGATATTTAACATGCCCCATTGCCTGCTGAAAAAGACTATACACAGTTTTGCCCGGAAATCTATTTCCGACTGGAAAGTGAAGTATATAGCGTGCTGCGATAGTTGCACAATGAAAAACGAGTGCTGCGGATTGTTCAGTACATCCAGAAAGCAGAGCGAAAAACTGGCGGCTCTATGAACAGAAAAGAAAAAGAAACACGAATCTGGAGATTCTTTTGTCAAATAGCAACAATTTGTCTGTTCATAAACCCCGTTACACTCTATTTATTGACCGGATATCTGTCTGTTGCCATTCCCATACCCCTCGTTCTGATTGTGATGTGCATTCTCCTGTACAAACACCCTTTTCTTTCCCGCATACAACTTTACTACTTCAATTTCATCCTGATCATTGGCATTCTTTACCATGCGGAATTAATTTTCAGGCTAAAATTTCCCGAAAGAAATATTTCCAACTTGTATGAGATACGGGGTAACCATTACTTCAATAAGGCTTATATAGTGGAGGATTTTACGGATGATGAATATACCAGCAATTACACCACCAACCAACAGGGATTCAGGATAAATGTCCGGACAAACCCGGACGAAACCATCTACGAATGCGACTGGCTGTTTCTGGGTGACTCATACACACAAGGGGCACAGGTAGATTACGAACGACTTTTCACCACAAAAGCCTATTCATTTTTTCCTGATAAAATCATTTTAAATGCAGGCATCAGCGGATATAGTATAGTAGATGCATTTAACTATTACACGAATAAAGGTCACCAGCTGAACCCCTCGAAAGTATTTCTGCAACTCTGTATTTTCAACGATTTTATGAATGTAAAAGAGAACCACATCGGAATTACTGAATATATGATGGAATATTCAGATTTATACCGCTATCTCTTCTACAACCTACAATATACAAACCCGGTCGATCTGCCCCTGAAAAGGTGGACGGAACCTTTTTATCCTACCGAAGAAAAGAATAAAGACTATAACATATTCTATAAAGAATCATCCACCCAAAAGGAACACGATATAAAACAGCTTATTCATTATCTGTCCGAATTTAAAAAGGAAACTTCCCGAAGAAACGCAGGTTTGTGTATCCTGTTGATACCCACCAAAGAACAAATATCGTATAAATACTACAAGGATGTCATTAATAACTTCCATATTGATGAATCTAAACTGGATATGCTTTATCCCAACAATCTCATCGACAGTCTATCTCAGGCGTTAAATTTTGAAGTGATTGATTTATATAATGTTTTCAGGAAGAATGACTCTTTCCCCTTTTTTGATAGAGATGAACATTTGAACAGTCACGGGCATCAGCTCATCGCCGAATCCTTATTTCAGAGATATAAAAACGAGTCGGGTAAATATCATTATCTCACCACGGGCAATGAGGGCGATCGTTATCCTACCCTGCGTAACGATGGTAAAACAATCCTCTTCCAAACATCCATTTCCAACTGCTTTCAAATAGTAGAATCAGATACACTGTTCAGCTTTTTAAGGGTACTCACCCAAACACCATCCGAAAAATTACACCCCGTATCATCTTCCGATGGAAGATGGATCAGCTACACCCAGGGCAATCAGGAAACAGGTCATACTAAAATAATTTTGCAGGATTATTTCACCGGCTCCGTGTACGATGTTACCGGTAACAAATCTGAATATGGAGCTATCCCCGCATTCTCTCCCAATGCCCGATACCTTGCATACGCTTCGTGGTTCAACGAGAAAGGCGTATTAACTAATCCGGTCATCACTCTATATGATATGGAAACAAAAGAAAAAAAGAATATTACAGATGATCTTTACGAAAGTTGGAGACCCATTTTTCACCCCAAAGAGTCAATCATCTATTACATAACCAAAGAATTTCAGACCGATTTCTCCATTGTTTCCCAAAACTTCGAAACAAACGAGAAGAAAATGATCCTGAGCACAGATTACAATATATGGGACCCTGCCATCTCCCCGAATGGAAAATACATCGTATATTCCGGATACGAAAATAAGAACTGGGATCTCTTTCTCCTTGAATTATCAACCGGAACTGTCATCCGGCTCACATCTACCCGGGGAGACGAGTGGGACGCGGCCTTTGGAAACAACGAAAATGACATCTGGTTCTCCGGAAAATTTGGCTTCAACAACGGAATCTACCGTTTAATCGCGCAATGACAATCCATGGCAGGAAATTTCTTACATATCATTATTTTAACAGGAATCAGTATTGCACTGTATTATTCCATAAGCAAAATGACTTTAAGGAACAGCTTGCTGCTACTCACCAGTCTGCTATTTTATTACATGCTGGAAGGTGAGAAAATCGCTATTCTGGGCATTATCATTCTGACATCATTTTTTACAGGAAAATTATTACATACCACCCATTACAAAAAATACATCCTGTTTTCGGGTATAGCCATTAATATATTACTGTTATTGTCGCATAAATACATTCTAAGTATCTATCCCTATCATAAACCATCGCTCCCCATAGGCCTGTCTTTTTACACACTTCAGTCTATCTCTTATATCATTGATATGTACCGAAAAAAAGACGAAACAACCTATTCTTTTGTGGAAACTGCCACCTTTGTCGCCTTTTTCCCAAAATTACTTGCAGGCCCGCTCGAAAGAATTGATACGTTTATTCACGAGTTGAAAAAAACACATTCATACAACGGGAAAAGAATATTTACAGCATTCAAAATCATACTATACGCGATGACATGTAAATTTGTACTTGCCGATAAAATAGGCATGTATGTTGACGGTTCTTTGTCAGATAACAGTTCTCTTTCCGCCATAAATATACTCATTACGGCTGCACTTTTTTCATTCCAGATATTCTTCGACTTCTATGCGTATTCCATTTTAGCCATCGGCATTGCTCGCCTCTATGGGATAAAGCTCTCGTACAATTTCAATTACCCCTACTTCAGTACATCCTTCTATGATTTCTGGAAACGATGGAATATAACTTTAACCTCCTGGTTCCGGGACTATATATACATTCCGCTGGGCGGCAACAGGGTACCAACCTTGCGCTGGGCGGTAAATGTAATGATTGTATTCGTCATTAGTGGTATCTGGCATGGCGCTACTTTTAACTTCCTGCTCTGGGGATTTCTTCACGGTCTGTTTTACATAACAGAACGGTCTGTTTACAAACATCTTCCCATTTATTATAAGCAAAACAGCCTTTTAAAATTTCTATATAGTTGTATTGTTTTTGTGCTCTTGTCCTTACTGTGGTTACTATTCAGGGTAGATAATCACCTTATGTTGAGCACCTTGTCAGACAGACTTTTTTCAGCCTGGTGGTGGAATGTAAACACGACAATGATACTATGGCTGATTGCTGCTACATCTATTATCTTGATTTTCAGAAAATATCGACTGTACGAAAAATATATATTCCAAACAAAGGACAACTTACTATTTATAGGGAAAGAAATCTGCCTGATAAATGCAATGATCATTCTCCTGTTATTACTTTCGACATCGGGTAACAGTAGTTTTATTTACTTTAAATTCTAACTATGTATATATTGGGAATATCCGCTTATTATCACGATTCAGCCGCGTCGCTCATCAAAGACGGCATAGTTATAGCCGCTGCTCAGGAGGAGCGTTTTACCCGTATAAAGAATGACCCGACTTTCCCCGCACATGCCTGTCTGTATTGTTTGAATTTCGCCAATATCACTCTCTCAGATATCTCATACGTTGTTTTTTACGACAAACCATTCCTTAAATTCGAACGACTGATCGAAAGCTATTACCACCATGCACCTAAAGGATTGAAGTCGTTTTTAACCTCCATGCCCATTTGGCTAAGAGACAGATTGCATGTAAAGAGAATCATAAATAAAGAACTAAAAAAACTGTTTCCAT
>CAYZPF010000046.1:0-16693 GCA_964479995.1 uncultured Muribaculaceae bacterium
AAGAATCTGATACTCTTGAATTGAAAAAGTCCGTCGGAGAATGGAAAGAGATTATCGAAACTGTCAACGCCTTTAGTAATACCAGGGGCGGAGAAATTTATATCGGCATAAATAATAATGGGGAAGTGGATGGCGTAGAAATCGGTAAAAACACTTTAGAAGATTTAACAAATAAAATCAAAGAGAACACTGATCCCAAAATATTCCCTCAGATTACAAGAGAGGTAATAGATGATAAATCCATAATCATCATTGAGGTAAAAGAATCATCAGACCACCTGGTACTGGCTTTTGGTAGACCGTATAAACGTGTAGGAAAATCTACCGTAAGAATGTCCAAAGACGAATATGAAAACCTGATTTTAGAGAAGCATAAAGTCAAACTTCAATTCGATACCAAGATCTGTATAAAAGCAACTATAAAAGATATAGATAAAGAAAAATTAAGGTGGTTTTTAAGAAAGTCAAAAGAAGAAAGACATTACGATATTGATCCCGAAACTCCTATTAAGGAGGCGTTGAATAGATTAAATATTATCCAAGATGGAAACCCTAATAATACCGCCATCCTTTTATTTGGTAAAGACCCACAAAAATTCTTTCCTCAGATAAAGATAAGAGCAGGTCGTTTTAAAGGTATCGAAGGTTTAGATTTTATTGATTTGAAAGTCTTAGAAGGTTCAATTCCTGATCTACGAGAAAAAGCGATGAATTTTATAGCGGAGCATATCAAGCACGGAGTATTCTTCGATGCTAATCGAAGGTACGATAAATGGGAATATCCTTTAAGGGCGCTTGAGGAGGTTTTGAATAACGCCCTTGCTCACAGGGATTATTTCTCTAACGCAGAGATTCATCTTTCTATTTATGATGATAGAATTGAAGTATGGAATCCGGGTGAACTACCGCCAACACTAACACCCGAAGACCTGAAACGAGAACATAAATCAATTCCCAGAAATAAATTCCTTGCTGATAAATTATTTTTGATCAAGTACATTGAAGAATGGGGGCGTGGGACAAATAGAATTATAGATGAAATGCGAGACAATAAATTGCCTGAGCCAGAATTTAAAAGCTATTCAGGTGGATTTGCCGTTATATTGTATGGCCCTGGAAAATCCTTTGAAGAAAAAATTGAAAAAGAAAAGATGCATTATCTGGAAATAAACAAACGACAAGGAAAAGCAATTGAATACTTAAAGACAATTAATTTTATTAGTACAAAGGTATATATGGAACTTAATAAAGTCTCTGATAAAACAGCATTTTTAGAACTTAAAGATTTACTTAATAAAAATATTTTAATAAAAGAAGGAAAAGGCCGCACAACGATCTATAAATTAAAAAAGTAGTGATTAGGTAGTGATTAGGTAGTGATATTATGTCCTCCGATTAAGGATAAAAATCATTTCCTTACCAGATGCAAACGTGAACATTAGTGCTATTCGTGGACAAAAAATAATCGTCCACTAATTACTCCAGTGGAGTTCCTTCGGAATACGAATTCCACAAAAATAAATAATATAAAAATCTTCGTGAACATTCGTGCCATTCGTGGACAAGAAACAACATAAAGACATTCGTGTGAATTCGTGCCATTCGTGGACAAAAAAGAATCATCCACTAATTACACTAAGCAGGTTAAGATAGAGGCAGAGGTAGAGGTAAAGATGTACAAATCGTTTAAAGACATGCCGATTTGGATAAACGCAATGGAAATTGCAGTAAATATTTTTACAATTACTGATACACTTCCGCATAAAGAGGATTACGGTTTTACCTCACAAATAAGAAGATCGGCATTAAGTATTTCAGCGAACATTGCCGAAGCCTTTGGAAGAAATCATACAGCTGATAAGATTAACTTTTACTACTTTGCAAGAGGATCGATTACTGAAACACAAAGTCACATTGAATATGGAAAGAAAGTCGGATACTTAAAAGAAAATATTGCGAATGTGATAGATACGAAATTGATCGAGATTTATAACGACATTAACAAAATTATTGTATCACTTAAAAAATGACTGTGTCAATTTCATTCTTCTCTACCTTTACCTGTACTTCGTAATTCGTAGTTGAAAAGGAATTCGTAGGTTATGAATAAAAAAGCACTTATCACCCTGATACTCCCGCAAAGGCGGGATACCCCGATATGCTCATACTTCGCTACGGGACAGGCAGAGCAGGCAGGCATAACCGGCCAGGACGGCTCTTATAAAGCTGAACTCAATCCTATAATAAAAGTCAACTAATTGTATAAAAAAATATAAAATGATACATACAAATATAAATATTGAAAAATTAAAAGATTATATTTTTCAACTACCTCGTATAGTTATTATATTTTTAAAATTGTTATATAAATCATATAGGATTTGTATAAGCACTATTTTGTTTATCTTTAATAGAAAATATAGAAAATCAAAAGTAAAGCATTATAAAGATTTAATAAAATGGCGTGAAAAAAGAATATCATATGGAGAAGAAAACAAAGATAAAACATTTTTTATTATTAGACGTATTTCGGAAATTGAAGGACATTGCTCAATGGTTAATACTGTACTTGGTCATTTATTAAGAGCAGAAAAAAAGGACTATATCCCGATAGTAGATATGAAGAATTATCCAAGTATGGTTTGGCAGGCATCTGAAAAAAGAGGTCTCGAAAATGCGTGGGAATATTTCTATGAACAACCGGGTGGATATTATCTCGAAGAAATAAACAATAGTAAAAATATTGTATTATGCGGGGGTATAGGTCCAAAAAAAAAACCAAATAGCAAACGTATTTACTTTGATGAAAAGCAGATTAGAATGTGGAATAATTTATATAATAATTACATAAAATTTAACGACGAAACAATACGATACTTTGAAAAAATGCTCAAAATATATAATATTGAAAATAATAGAGTACTTGCGGTATCTATAAGACGTGGGATCGAATGGGGGCATATCGTAAATCATGAATGGTTTTCGTCATATCCAAAACATCCATACTTAGGTGATGTTATCAATAAAGCTGAGGAACTATTAAAACTGTGGGAGTGTGATTATTTATTTTTAGCAATAGATGATCAAGAAGGTCTTGAAATATTTAAAAAGAAATTTGGAGACAAATTACTATTCATTGAAAGAGAGCGGTGGGTATATTTTAAAAACGGTAATGCACTAGCTTTGGAAGAAAGACATCATATTGTTCGTAATGATTTTAAACCAAGGTGTCAAGAAAATATCTATAACAGAGAATTAAATTTTCTGACAGAAGTTTTTATTCTTTCGAGATGTGATTGTATCCTATGTTCGAGAACCACTGCTAATGCTACTGCATTCATAATGAATGGTGGTAAATACAAACATAAATATATTATTAAAGAATATTAAAATATTCAATACTGGATTAATGTAAATTGAGCACTGTACATAATAATACTACAAAAATGAATATCATTTCAAACTTGCTCTGGAAATTCGCTGAGCGTTCAGGATCACAAGTTATAACATTCATAGTTCAAATTATTCTGGCAAGATTACTTCTTCCCGAAGAATTTGGTATGATTGCTATGGTATTAGTATTTATAGCAATAGGAGACGTGCTTGTCACAAGTGGATTTGGTAGTGCGCTGATCCAAAAAAAGGATACTGACAATCTTGACTATTCATCGATTTTTATTTTTAGTATAATATTTTCTTTATTATTGTATATAATTATTTTCACTACAGCTCCCGTGGTTGCTAATTTCTATGGATATAAGATATTAAAACCAGTTATGAGAATCATAGGATTACGTGTTGTTTTTAATTCTATTAATAGTGTACAGCAAGCCTATGTGGCTAAAAATATGATTTTTAAAAAATTCTTTTATTCGACTATTAGTGGTACTTTAATATCAGCCGTTATTGGAATAGCTATGGCATATTTTGGGTATGGTGTCTGGGCGCTTGTCGCACAGCAAATGTTGAATATAAGTATAAACACGATAGTATTATTTTTAATAATTGAGTGGAAACCTGAATTGCAATTCTCTGCGAAAAGAGTGAAAAATCTATTCTCTTTTGGATGGAAATTACTATTAGCAGGGTTACTAAACACATTGTCAAATCAAATCAGACATTTAGTAATTGGTAAGATATATACACCAAGTGACTTAGCGTTTTATGATAGAGGTTTAAAACTACCTACAATTATTATGACAAATGTTAACACTTCTATCAGTGCCGTAATGTACCCGGTCGTATCTAATGAACAGGATAATATTGAACGATTAAAAATGCTAACACGTAAGTCAATACGGTTATCTTCTTATCTAATATTTCCTATTTTAATTGGAGTGATTGTAATGGCTGAACCGCTTGTAAAGGTATTACTAACTGATAAATGGCTTCCCTGTGTGCCATATTTAAGAATTGGTTGCTATATACATGCTGTTACCATAATGCAAATCTCAATTCAAAATGCAATATTAGCAAAAGGCAAGAGTGATATTTTCCTTATAATGGACATTGTTAGTAAGACATTAGGTTTTACTCTCTTATTTTGTGTGATGAAGCTGGGTGTAATGGTTATTGCTTTAACTGCCATAGTCACCGGGACATTTAACGTTTTCATGAAAGCATATGTAAGTAGAAGGTTATTAGGATACAGATATCGTGAACATATAGCAGATAATGGACCAATTTTGTTGATTTCTATTGTAATGGGAATAATCATATATTTAGTTAATAATATTAATTTAACAAGCTTTGTTACATTAACTATTCAGATACCGTTAGGAATTTTTGTTTATTTCACCCTATCCTACTTCTTTAATAGAGAAGGATTAGATTATTTTATAAGTATTATAAAAACAATAAACGGGAGAAGAAGTATTGTTTGATATAAATTTCTTTAAAAATAAATCGGTTTTTATAACAGGTCACACTGGTTTTAAAGGTTCCTGGCTTTGCAAAATACTAAAAAACGCAGGAGCGAAAGTCACAGGATACGCTCTTGAACCACCGACAAATCCATCTCTGTTCATTATTGCTGATATAAAAAATGGAATGAATTCGGTGATTGGAGATATTAGAAATTTAAATTCGTTAAAAAAAGCATTCAGCATAGCACAACCGGAAATTGTGATCCATCTTGCCGCCCAACCTATTGTCAGAGATAGTTATAAAGATCCCCGCTATACCTATGAAACAAACGTTATGGGAACCGTAAACATTCTTGAGTGCATAAGAAAATCAAATTCGGTAAGATCATTCCTGAATGTTACGACGGATAAGGTATATGAAAATAAAGAATGGGTATGGGGATACCGCGAAAATGAACCATTGGATGGCTTTGATCCTTATTCAAACAGTAAATCTTGCTCAGAACTTGTTACACATAGTTATAAAAATTCATTTTTTTCCGATAATAAAGTCTCAATTTCTACTGCCAGAGCCGGAAATGTTATAGGAGGAGGAGATTTTGCAAAAGATCGTATCATTGCGGATTGTGTTCGAGCAATCATGAATAAAAGTAATATCATAGTAAGAAATCCACAATCTATACGTCCATATCAACATGTTCTGGAACCTCTTTTTGCCTATCTGATGATTGCTGAAAAACAGTATGAAAATCATCAATATGCCGATTACTATAATATAGGTCCAGATGAACATGATTGCTTTAACACAAGAGATTTAGTTGACTTGTTTGTAAGAAAGTGGGGGGATAGCTTGAAATGGATAGAAAAAAATGATGGTGGTCCTCACGAAGCCCACTATTTGAGACTTGATTGTTCAAGATTAAAGTCAAGATTTAACTGGAAGCCTCGCTGGAATCTGGAAAAGGCAGTTGAAAAAACTGTTGAGTGGACAAAATACTGGCTTAATGGAGAAGATGTTAACACGTGTATGGATAGACAGATAAAAGAGTTTTTAGATAATTAGACTCATTCTATTCAAAATATTCTTTTTATGAAAACCACCAATTCTTAAGGAATAAATATGAAAGTTGTAATCTTAGCAGGTGGATTTGGGACACGCATATCAGAAGAAAGTCATTTGATACCCAAGCCGATGATACAAATTGGAGAAAGACCAATTCTGTGGCATGTTATGAAAATATATTCTTACTATGGATTTAACGAATTCATAATATGCTGTGGATATAAACAACATCTTATAAAAGAATGGTTTGCTAATTATCATTTGCATACCAGTAATGTTACGCTCGATTTTACATGCTCCGGTGCCAAAACAGTTCATAATCATATAACAGAGCCATGGAAAGTAACCTTAATTGATACCGGATTATATACGATGACTGGAGGCAGGATTAAGCGAATTCAAGAATATATTGGTAATGAACCTTTCATGCTTACCTATGGAGACGGAGTCGCTGATATTGATGTTGATGATTTAATAAAATTTCACAAAAAGAATGGAAGATTAGCTACTCTTACAGCTGTTCAAATACCGCCGAGATTTGGAATTGCGAATATAAATGATAATAATGAAGTGGTTTCATTCATCGAGAAGCCATTAGGAGATGGCGGCTGGATCAATGGAGGATTTTTCGTGCTTGAACCTAAAATATTTGATTATATTGAAGGTGATAATATAATCTGGGAGAAAGAACCTTTAGAAACTCTGGCATCCCAAAATCAATTGATGGCGTATAAACATTATGGATTCTGGCGACCCATGGATACTATGAGAGATAAAAATATTCTTGAAGATTTGTGGAATTCTGGAAAAGCGCCCTGGAAGAAATGGTAAATATGAAAAAAATATTATTACTGGGTGAAAGCGGCTTTATAGGCAGAAATCTTAAAGAATTCTTAGGTAACTATAATGAATCATATCGAATATCTGTACCTACGCTCGATAAACTGGATATATCGGATGAGAAAGCAGTTTTATATGAGCTTAAAAAATGTTTATATGATGTAATCATACACGCGGCGGTTTACAATCCCCGCATCATTCCAAATGGAGATTACACAAAGGAACTCGATATTAACTTACGTATGTTCTATAATTTTGAAAGATACTCTGACCTTTTTGGTAAAATGCTTTATTTTGGATCAGGCGCTGAATTTGATAAAAGAGAGAATATCAGTATGATTACTGAAGATGGCCCCGGAAATGGAATCCCGGCATCGGATTATGGTTTATATAAGTATATAATTAATAAGTCAATTAAAAATAGTAAGAATATATATAATCTGCGTCTGTTTGGATTATTTGGAAAATATGAGAATTGGAGAAGAACCTTTATCTCAGGTGCTTGTTGTAAAGCTATTAAAGATTTACCTGTTACAATTCGTCAAAATGTATACTTCGATTATTTATATATCGATGATTTTTGCCCGATTGTGAAGTGGTTTATTGACAATCAACCAAAACACAAGGATTACAATGTAGCATCGGGGGAAAAAGTAGATTTAATATCACTTGCAGAGATTATAAAAAAAGTCAGCCATAAGCAAATACCTGTTTATGTTTGTTTAGAAGGTTTGGCGAAAGAGTACACCGCAAGTAACAAGCGATTAATAAATGAGATTGGGAATATACAATTTATGCCAATTGAAGAAGCAATAGGAAATTTATATCAGTGGTATCTTGAACGGACAGAAGAAATTGATCTTTACTCGTTGTTATATCAATAAACATTTAAAAAAAAAATAAGGAGAAAAAATTGCTGAATAACAAGACTATATTAATCACAGGCGGTACGGGTAGTTTTGGCAAAAAATTCCTTGAAATGATACTGGATAGATATACACCTCATAGAATAATAGTATATTCAAGAGATGAATATAAGCAAAGTGTAATGAAATCTGAATACGAGAAAAGATACGATCTTTCAAAAGTCAGATTCTTTATTGGAGATGTAAGAGATAAAGATAGACTATACAGAGCATTCGATCATGTCAATTATGTCATTCATGCCGCGGCGTTGAAACAGGTGCCAACCTGTGAGTATAATCCGTTTGAAGCGATTAAAACCAATATTCATGGAGCTCAGAATGTGATTGATGCGGCTATTGACAGGGGAGTCGAAAGGGTAGTGGCGCTATCAACTGATAAAGCTGTTAATCCTATCAATCTTTATGGCGGCACAAAATTAGTTTCTGATAAATTGTTCATTTCTGCAAATGCCTATAGTAAAATAAGTCATACTAAGTTTTCTGTTGTCAGGTATGGTAATGTTGCGGGTAGTCGGGGGTCTATCATACCAGTTTTTAAAAATATTATTGATCAAGGAGGGACAGAACTGCCCATTACGGATCCCCGAATGACCCGCTTCTGGATAACCCTGGAACAGGGAGTCGAACTGGTTTTTAAAGCCCTTGAAGAATCAAACGGCGGCGAAGTCTATATATCCAAAATACCTTCTTTCCGTATCACTGACCTTGCGGAAGCTATGCTTCCGGGCGCAAAACCGAAGAATATCGGAATCAGAGAAGGGGAAAAACTGCATGAGGTGATGATCACCAAAGAAGACTCATTTCGGACTTACGAGTATGATAAACACTTCATTATTCATCCGCATTTCGATTGGTGGAAAAGTGATTCGGGAATTATTAATGGAGGTATTAAAGTCAAAGAAGGATTTGAATATAATTCGGGAATAAATAAGGAATGGCTGGATGCTGATAGAATTAAGAGTGAACTAATTAACCTTGGATATTAATTCATATAGTAATGAAAGTAATAGTTGAGTTGTTATGGATATTGTTATAGGAAAACCTTATATACGTCGTATTGAAGAAAGAAATGCTTTCCAGCTATGTTCAGATATACAAGGAGTAGGAGAGCCTTTTACCTTATGGTACGAAGTTGAAAACAATATTAAAGAATATCTATTTACAGAAAGATCTGATGCCTTTTTAATTGGATTATTACCCTATGCAATGGCACATTCGACTGATAGAAATCCACTAATTATTAAATGTGAAGCCCCAGTTTCAGAAAAGTTATATTATCAGTTAAAAGCTCACTATATACCAGCTTTATCTAAGAATATAATCTGGTATCATAATGTGAAAATAGAAACTGAACTTGAAAATAAATTATTTAAATCAGCATATGCTGTTGGAACAGGTGTTTCTGGTGGGGTGGATTCCTTTTATACTTTATTGAATAGTAAAGAAAATTCTTGTAGATTTCAAATTACTCATGGATTGTACTTTGAATATGATCCTTCTGAACTTTTCTATAATGAAATGAATAATAAAATGCGTGAATTATCACAGAATATTTGTTTGGAATTTGGGATAAATTTTGTGAGTATTAAAAGTAATATTTGTTCAAAAGTATATCATGTTGCCCACGAGGCAATTATTACGTGTATGCTTTTATCATATGTATATAGCCTACAAAAGCTATTTAAAATATATTATTTTTCATCGGGACACACTTATGATAGTTTTAAAATTGTATCACATAGTAGTGAACTATATAATCTGCTAAATGTCCATTGTTTAAGTACTGAAAGTATGTATCTATATACAACAGGTAGTGAAGTAATTCGATGGGAAAAAACTAATTATATAGCAGATTTTGATTTACCCAGAAAGTATTTAATGGTTTGTAGATCACCAAAAGTAATAAATGGTGTTCTTAAAAACTGTAGTAGATGCTCTAAATGTACAAGAACAATGATTGATCTTGATCTTGTTGGTAAGCTTAATTACTTCAGTAGCATATTTGATGTCGGTGCTTATAGAAAAAATCCAAATTATTATTTAGGATATTTATCTTTTAAAGGGAAAAAAGACGCATATGTAGCTGAGACTTTAAACCTTATAAAAAATACAGGAAAACATTTTCCAATCTGTGCAAGAATAGCGGGAATAAAGAAATTGATTAAAAACGGTTTTAAAAGAGGGAATCCACTTCAATATGATTATCGTCCCTGATGTTTATTCTAAAGGAGATTACTATTTATGAAATTTGCTAATTATAAATTCTATGCAAGAGGTGTAAATAATCTTGGCGACAATATGCAGATAATTGCGATAGATTATATATACGAACGCATGGGGGTTCCCAAAGAAGAAATTATATATATAGATAAAAATGAGACAAATTCTTATAATGGCGAATATGTTATTTTACCCGTTATGATGCCATTAGTTGATTATACTGAAGGAGGTATTGCAGGGCGATTTTCTGACTATATAATTCCTGTCTTTTTGGGATTGACTCTTGCAAAAGATAGCTTGTTACAGCAAGAGATTGAATACTACAATCGTTTTGAGCCCATTGGATGTCGTGATGAAAGGACAATGAACACCTTACGAGGTTATGGCATACAGGCATATTTACATGGTTGCATTACGACTGCACTTCCAAAGAGAAATATAGAAAATAAAAAGTTCAATAAAGTATTTATTGTTGATGTTGCAAAAGAGGTAATACCTTATATTCCAAGCGAGTTACTGAAAGATGCAGAATATTTATCTCATATGCACGAAAATGTAGGTGATCCTAAAAAATTAATGCAAGAGTATTATGATAGATATAAAAATGAGGCAAAATTAGTAATAACTAGTTTATTACATTGTTCGGTACCATGCATGGCGGCAGGTATTCCTGTAGTTTTGGTTAAGCAAGATATTTCATATCGATTTGGTTGGTTAGAAAAACTCCTTCCTTTATATGATAGAGGAGACTATTCCAATATTAATTGGAATCCATCACCTGTTGATTATGAGGAACATAAAGAAAAATTGATTACTTTAACAATCAATAAACTTTATCGAACATATAATAAATATAAAGATATTTTTGATTTAAGTTGGTTTTACGAAAATAGAACAAAGAAGAAATATATTATTGATGCATTTGAAACGATAAGAAAGTATATTGATAATCGATTCGCCGATAAAAATGCTAAATATAAATATTCTATTTGGGGATTGTCTCAAATATCTAACTTAACATATAATTATATTACAAATAATTATCCTCATGCGAAATTAATGCATGTTTACGATAGTTTTCGTAAGTTAAATTTTGAAGGAATAATGTCAGAATTACCAGAAAATATAAAAAATTATCCTGATGAAATAATAATAGTAACTACAAATGGTGCAAGAAAAATGGCGGAAAACTTATTTAATCAAATAAATAAAGATAAAAATGATTTTGTGATTTGGGAACCAATTAAGTGATTATGTGAATACTTCTGACCATTAAAGGATATTAATTTGAAATTATCTGATTACGTCGCAAAATTTATAGTAGAAAATGGGATAAAATATCTATTCTTAATCTCAGGCGGTGGTATCATGCACCTGCTTGATAGTGTTGCGAAACAAGAAGGTTTAAATCTGATATTTAATCTAAATGAGCAAGCTACCGGTATTTGTGCAGAAGCCTATGGTCAGTTTACCAATCACTTGGGAGCATGTCTTGTTACCACAGGTCCTGGAGCGACAAATGCTATCACTGGTTGTGCCGGTGCCTGGCTGGACTCTAGTCCGGTTTTATTTATATCCGGGCAGACAAAAACATCTGATATGGGTCAATTAAAAGGTCTCCGCCAGTTCGGGGCGCAAGAGATTGCCATAGTTCCAATGGTTAAACCAATAACTAAATATGCCGTTACGGTCATGCAGGCAGATGAGATCAAATATCATTTACAAAAGGCAGTCTATCTGGCAACACACGGAAGAAGAGGACCGGTCTGGATTGATATTCCGCTTGATATTCAGGGTAGTCATATAGATATAAATAATATTAAAGAATTTAATCCTGATGATGAGGGATTAAATATAGAATATTCAGTTAAGAAAGAAGTGATATCGGATATTTATTATTTAATCAATCATGCTGATAGACCGGCTGTATTGCTCGGGCATGGCGTTGTTGCTTCCGGGAAAGGTGAGGATTTATACAAACTATTAAATGAACTTAAAATCCCAGTGCTTTCTACCTGGCGGGCGAGAGGTATCTACATAGATGATGAAAAATTATTTATCGAGATGCCTGGAATACCAGCAGAACGTTATTCAGACTATGTTTTACAAAATTCAGATTTTTTACTCATAATAGGTAGTCGTCTGAATCCATCCTTAACGGCATATGCTGAGAAAAATTTTGCTCCTAAGGCAAAGAAAGTAATTGTTGATATTGATAATAAAGAAATTAATAAACTCAAAATGCCATTTGAAATGATAATAAACACAGATGCAAGTGTATTTATTGATTCATTAATTGCAAATAAATATATGTATAAAGTAAAAATAAGGGATAAATGGATAGATTATTGTATCAAAATCAAATCAAAGTATCCCCTAAGTGGAGAAATTCAGCCTCTTGCTAATGAAGGCAAGGTTGATGGCTATTTATTTGCCAGTAAACTTTCGGAATATTTTAAAGCAGATGATGTAATAGTTGGTTCTTCTTCGGGTAGAACTTGCGGAATTTCGCACATGGCATTTAAACTAAAAAGAGGACAAAGATTCATTTCATCAATGGGTATTGGATCTATGGGTTGGTGTGTCCCTTCTGCAATCTCTTGTTGTATAGTCAGTGGAAGACATCGAACAATAGTACTCGAGGGAGATGGAAGTTTACAACATAATCTACAGGAACTGGCTTTAATTAATACATATAAATTACCTATCAAAATATTTATTTGGTCAAATTCCGGGTATGCTTCTATATATATGATGCAAAAAAATAGCTTTAAATCCCGTTTTGCCGGCTGTGATGAAAATAGCGGATTGCACTTACCACTATTAAAAGATGTAGCAAAAACATATGGATTAAAGTATTATATTATAGAAAATGACCAGCAAATTGATCCTGTTTTAAGTAATGTGATGAGCGATGACACTCCAGTACTATGTGAAGTAATCGGTTCTATCAATTTCGATGAAGTACCGAAATCAAAAACAATCGTAAATCCAGATGGCACTTTTTCTTCCTCTAAGTTAGAGAATCTATATCCATTCGTTTCTGAAGAAGAGCAAAAACTAAATATGCCGGATTGGAATAATGAATGAAACGTATTTTAAACCATGAAATTATTCAGAATGATTACGAATTAATTTATTAATTAAAATAATAAGGAATTTAAAATATTGAAGTATTTATCATACGGAAAACAATGGATTAATGAAGCCGATATTCAGGCGGTTGTTGATGTTCTAAAGTCAGATTATTTGACTCAAGGACCAAAAGTAAAAGAATTTGAAGATAAGATCTGTTCAATTACGGGTGCGAAATATTGTGTCACAGTAGCGAATGGTACAGCCGCACTTCATTTGGCAGTTGCTTCGCTAAAGATTGAAAAAGGTAGTGAAGGAATAACATCTCCCAATACATTTGCGGCTTCCGCAAATTGTATGCTATATAATAATCTGATTCCCAGATTTGCTGATATTGATCCCAGAACATATAATATCGATCCAGAAAATATTCCAGCACTGGTAAATAATAATACCAAACTGATAATACCAGTTCACTTTGCAGGACAGCCTGCTGATATGCCTTCGATTAGTAAGATTGCAAAAGAACATCAACTTTATGTAATTGAAGATGCATCTCACGCCATTGGTAGTCAGTATGCCGATGGTTCCTATGTGGGGAACTGTAAATATTCCGATTTAACAACGCTCAGTTTCCATCCAGTAAAAACCATCACTACAGGCGAAGGCGGCGCAGTCACTACCAATTCAAAAGAACTATATGATCTCTTGATTATGCTTCGCAGTCATGGTATAACTAAAGACCATTCAAAATTAATAATTAAAAATTTAGAATTAATCGGTCCGTGGTATTACGAAATGCAGGTATTAGGATATAACTATCGCTTAACGGATATTCAGGCCGCTCTGGGGATTTCTCAGTTAAATCGTTTGAATGAATTTAAAAAAAGACGTCGTGAAATCATTTCCAGATACAATCATTCATTTAATGATATTGAATGGCTAAAAATACCTTATGAAGCTGAAGGTCTTAATTCATGTTTCCATTTATATGTTCTACAATTTGACTTTGATAGAATTGGGAAAAGCCGTAAAAAAGTGATGAATTTACTTTATTCTAAAGGTATCGGCACTCAGGTTCATTATATACCTGTAAATCACTTGCCATATTATAATAAATATAACATTGATTCATGTCCAAATGATGAGAGTTATTACAATAAATGTTTAAGCATACCATTATTTCCATCTATGTCTGATCCTGATATTGATTATGTCATTGATATTATAATTAATTTAGGAAAATGAAAGTCTTCATAATAACAGAGGGCAATGCAAAGACAGGCTATGGTCACTTGACCCGGTGTCTTGCCATTTATCAAGGTTTTGAGGAGAGAAATATTTTTCCAGAAATGATAACCAATTGCGATAATAATGGGAAAAAAATATTAGGCAATATCAAATTATCTATATATGATTGGATATTTGATAATAACAAACTTTTAAACCAGATTAGTGGGGCGGATATTGCGATTATTGATAGTTACCTTGCAGATCTACAACTTTACCATAATATATCAAAAGCAGTTACAAAGGCAGTATATATTGACGATAATATCCGGTTGGAGTATCCCCCGGGTATTATTATTAACGGTTCTGTTGGCGCAGAAAATCTACCGTATAAAAAAGATGATCAACATGAATATCTACTGGGTTTGGATTATACTCCATTACGAAAAGCATTTTGGGATATACCAGATAGAAAAAATAATGATTTAATTAAAAATGTATTAATTACAATTGGCGGCAGTGATATTCGAGGAATAACATTTCAAATATTAAATAGATTATTATCGGTTTTTCATGATTTCCATTACCATGTTGTTTTGGGATATAATAATAATCATTATAATCAAAGAAAATGTATGGAATATAAGATAAATGATAATGTTAATTTCTATTATGAATTATCGGCTGATCAAATGCGTGACCTAATGTTAAAATGTGATTTAGCAATTACTGCAGCTGGACAGACAACATATGAACTAATAGAATAGGGTTAAAATGCTTATTAGTAAAGATAGCAGATAACCAAATGAATAATATAACAGGTTGGATTAATAGTGGTTATATTGATTATTATATTTCCTATGATAATATATGTGAAATTATAGAAAGATTTACCAAATTGTTAAAATTAAAGATATCTGTTGGAAAGTTAGTTAATGGAAATGGTGTCAGAAATATTATTCGGGAAATTATTAAATGAATATATTATATCTCTCAAACAATACAGGATTTGACTCGCTATACTTTTGGATAAATAAAAGGAAGGAAGTAAAATCCATATTGTATTATTCAGACAAATTAAATGAGATATTTCTAAATAAATTTAAACCTGATTTAATCATTAGTTATGGATATAGATATATAATTAGTGGTAGTATAGTAAAAGAGTATAAGAATAAAATAATGAATTTACATATTTCTTACCTTCCATTTAATCGAGGAGCAGATCCAAACGTATGGAGTATATTAGAAGGTACAACTAAAGGAGTTACTATTCATTTTATTGATGAAGGAATCGATACTGGTGATATATTATTTCAAAAAGAAGTAACTTATGATGAAGAGGAGAATACATTAGCTTCTTCTTATAATCTACTTCAGTATGAAATTCAACAATTGTTCAAGGAAAACTGGAAAGAAATAGTGGCTTTCGATTATCATATTAAAAAGCAAATTGGATTAGGGACCTTTCATTATGTAAAAGACTTTAATGCAATTAAAGATATAATACTAGGAGATGAAGGGTGGAATGTTTCAATAATTGAGGCTAAAAATAGGTATCAAAATTTTTTGAAAGAAATACTATGAAAGGTTCAAAAAGTGTTTATATTGTTGCTGAATTATCAGCAAACCATAATCATAAAATAGAAATTGCCCAAAAAACAATAATCGCGGCTAAAGAATCAGGTGCGGATGCAATTAAATTACAAACTTATACTGCAGATACATTGACAATTCAATGTAATAATGAATATTTTAAAATTAAGGGCGGTCTGTGGGATGGTTATACTTTATATGATTTATACAAAGAGTCATATACGCCCTGGGAATGGCATGAAGAGTTATTTGATTATGCCAGAAGTATTGGAATTGATATTTTTTCAACTCCGTTTGATAAGTCTGCTGTTGATTTTCTAGAAAAATTAAATCCGCCGTATTATAAAATCGCTTCGTTTGAAATTGTAGATATTCCGTTGATCGAATATGCGGCTTCAAAAGGGCGTCCTATGATTATTTCTACGGGTATTGCTACATTGACTGACATTGAAGAAGCAATAAACGCCTGTCGAAGAGTTGGAAATAATGAGATTAAATTACTAAAATGTACTTCATCATATCCTGCGCCAATTGAGGAGGCAAACCTATTAACAATTCCAAATATGAAAGATACTTTTAAAGTTGATGTAGGCTTATCAGATCACACAATGGGAAGTTCTGTATCTATTGCCGCAGTTGCGCTTGGTGCAAAGGTGATTGAAAAGCACTTCATTCTTGATCGTAAACTCGGAGGGCCGGATTCGGCTTTTTCAATGGAACCGGATGAATTTAAATTTATGGTGAAATCTATTCGAGAAGTCGAAAAAGCATTAGGTAAAGTAACGTATGAACTAACAGATAAAGTCAAAAACAATAAGATATTTGCCCGTTCACTTTTTATTGTTGAAGATGTTAAAAAGGGAGATACTGTAACATCA
>CAYZPF010000047.1:0-16184 GCA_964479995.1 uncultured Muribaculaceae bacterium
GATTCCAGTATCCTGTTGAAATCCCGGGAGTAAGTAATGTAAATTTTATGAAGACTGCTATAAATGAACAGAGGAAGTTCAAAAATTTACCTCCAATCAGTGCCGCAGAGTTTCTCAAACTTATGAGAGAAAAAATGGCTGTAGTTGAGATGGATAGCTCATTTTCTGGCAGAGGTGTAAATGTGGGTTTTTCCGGGGGAGAGAAGAAGAGAAATGAGATTTTTCAGCTTGCAATGTTGGAGCCGTCACTTGCAATTCTTGACGAAACCGACAGCGGCTTAGATATAGATGCCTTGAGAATTGTGGCAGCGGGAGTCAATAAGCTGAAAAGAGACGATAATGCCTTTATTGTAATTACTCACTATCAAAGGCTTTTGGATTATATAATTCCCGATATCGTACATGTCTTGTATGACGGCAGGATAATAAAGACGGCCGGTAAGGAGTTGGCATTAGAGGTTGAAGAGAGAGGGTATGACTGGCTCATAAACGGTAATTGATATGGAAAATTTGAAGTACAGATATGCACCGGAACTCCCCGAGCCCTTTCGCTGCAGAGTACCGCTTCCCGGTACAGTCCAGGCTTATGTGACCAACGGGGTTCTTAGAGAGAGTGTTGCCCCTGCACCGGGGGTCACCATTTCTTCTCTTAGTGACGGTATTGGTTATTTTTATAATGTTGAAAAGGGATCTGTTCAAAAAGGAAATGTCCAGATTATTAGCTTTAGGGACGCTACCAACACAGATGATTTGAGCTTCTCTAATACAATTGTCTTTGGGGAGGGCAGCAGCTCCGATATTATACTTTGTACTCATACTCTCTCTCTGGATAGTTTTAAAACAGATGAGCAGATTAATATAAAAGTTGAAAGAGGTGCAAAAGCAGAGTTTGTTGTGATGCAAAACGAGCATAATAACTCTGTCCATTCTGTGAGGTTTAATATTGATATTGAAGAGGAGGGACAAATTAAGATTAATGTGGTCACACTTCATGGAGCGCTTTTAGAGAACGATTTTATTGTTAATCTTTTAGGGGAGAGAGCATATTGTGAACTTAACGGGACCTATCTGGTAGATGGCAAACAGGTTATAAAGACAGATGTCCTTATGAACCATCAAGTTCCTGGTTGCGTGAGTAAGCAACTTTTTAAAGGGATTCTTGATAATGAAGCCAGAGCAACTTTTACAGGAAGGGTAGTAGTTTATAAAGATGCTCAAAAGACAGAGGCTTATCAGGCAAACCATAATCTGCTTATTTCTCCTCAGGCTAAGGTTTATGCCCAGCCCCAACTTGAGATATATGCCGATGATGTTAAATGTTCGCATGGAGCAACCAGCGGCAGGCTGGATGAAAACGCTCTCTTCTATTTAAGATCCAGAGGAATTGGGCTATATGAAGCAAAGTTGAATTTACAACAAGCTTTTGTGTACGATGTCCTTGAACATATCTCCAATGACCAGCTTAGAAAAAGGCTGAGCGATCTTGTCGAATCCCGCCTTAGAGGGGAGTTTGGCCGCTGTGCCAACTGCAGCTTGAATTGCTGTTAATTTTTTCTTATATTTGGAGTATTCAGATTTTTTGAAATGGGAAAAAAAATACTCCTTCTTCTTTTTATTATATCAATTACATTCCCGGCAATAGCCCAGGTTGAGAAAATTGTCGGTAAGTGGTACATTATTGATGAAGACTTTGTTAAGAAAAGTATCGTCAGTATCTATAAGGCATCCGATGGCTTATATGAGGGGATAATAACCTCTATTCTTACAGGCGATCCCGATTCACTTTGTAGTAAATGTCCGGGAGCCGATAAAAATAAGCCCTTTTTAGGATTGGTTATCATTAGAAAAATGCGTGAAGAGAAAGGAAATCTTGTGGGAGGAACAATTTTAGATCCTTTACAAGGGAAATTTTATCACTCCTCTATCTCCTACGATGAAAAAACTGCAACCTTAAAGGTAAGGGGTTCCCTTGACAAGTGGGGACTTATAGGCAGAAATCAAAAGTGGGCCAGAGTAGAAGAGTAGCACTTTTAGTGTAACAGGTAATTTCGGTTGTAGATAACCTTGTTAATAAATAAAAAAATGTTCCCTGTTTTTAAGAGCTATTTGCTATAATTTTGTCTAAGTCGAAGAGGAAACTCGTCGGCTTTTATTTCCTTATAATATAAAGCCATGAAAACTTACATTTATGAGGAGGCGATGGCCTCAAGTCTTAATTATTTTAACGGGGATGAGTTGGCAGCCTCTGTATGGATCAATAAATATGCTGTAAAGGACTCATTCGGAAATCTTTACGAATCCTCTCCTGATGATATGCACAGAAGACTTGCGGCAGAATTTGCACGAATCGAGGCAAAATATCCAAATCCTATGAGTGAAAAAGAGATTTATGAACTGGTAAAAGAGTTCAGATACATAATCCCGCAAGGTGGTCCTATGACCGGAATCGGCAATAATTACCAGATAGCCTCACTTTCGAACTGCTTTGTAATAGGACACCGCAATCCGGCTGACTCTTATGGCGGTATTATGCGGATAGACGAGGAGCAGGTTCAATTAATGAAAAGGAGAGGAGGGGTAGGACACGATTTATCGCATATCAGACCGGCCGGCAGTCCTGTATTGAACAGCGCCCTCACCTCAACCGGAGTAGTCCCTTTTATGGAGAGGTATTCAAATTCTACCAGAGAGGTGGCACAGGACGGCAGAAGAGGTGCACTAATGCTCTCTATATCTATCAAACATCCGGATTCGGAAAAGTTTATAGATGCTAAAATGGAGCAGGGTAAGGTGACTGGTGCGAACATATCTGTAAAGATTGATGATGAGTTTATGAGATGCGCTCTTCATAATAAACCTTACAAGCAGCAATTCCCTGTTGACTCAACGGAGCCATCTGTGGTAAGAGATATTGATGCTGCGGCGTTATGGAAAAAGATAGTACACAATGCATGGAGATCTGCAGAGCCAGGTATCCTCTTTTGGGATACTGTTATAAGAGAATCAATTCCTGATTGCTATGCCGATCTCGGATACAATACAGTGAGTACTAATCCTTGCGGAGAAATTCCTCTTTGTCCTTATGATTCATGCAGGCTCATTGCCATAAATCTCTTTTCATATGTTGAAAATCCTTTTACCTCAAAAGCAAGATTCAACGAGAAACTTTTCAGAGAACACGTACGTAAAGCTATGAGACTCAATGATGACCTGATAGATCTTGAGATGGAGAAAATTGATGCTATTCTGGATAAAATAACAAAAGACCCTGAGGATGATGAGGTAAAACAGGCTGAGATCTCTTTATGGAAAAAGATAAGGGAAAAAACTTTGGGGGGAAGAAGAACAGGATTGGGTATAACTGCAGAAGGAGACATGTTGGCAGCAATGGGATTAAGATACGGAGATGATGTAGCAACCGATTTTGCTGTTGAAATACAAAAGATTCTCGCAGTAGAGGCATACAGATCTTCAACTCAGATGGCAATTGAAAGAGGTCCTTTCCCAATTTTCGAAGTTAAGAGAGAGGAGACGAATCCTATGATTCAAAGGATTAGGAAAGAAGATGAGGAGCTTTATGAACAGATGGTCCGATATGGAAGAAGAAATATATCTATGCTTACAATAGCACCTACTGGTACCACATCTCTAATGACACAGACAACAAGCGGTATTGAACCTGTTTTTCTTCCATTCTACAAAAGGAGAAGAAAGGTTAACCCCAATGATAAAAATGTAAAGATTACATTCCGTGATGAGGTTGGGGATGCATGGGAGGAGTATTACGTTTTTCATCATAATTTTATAGAGTGGTGTCAGAGAAACGGCTATGATGCAGAGAAGGTAAAATCACTGCAAATATCAGAGATAGAAGAGCTGGTTGCAAGATCTCCTTACTTTAAAGCTACATCCAATGATATTGACTGGACAGCAAAGGTGAAGATGCAGGGTAAGATGCAAAAATGGGTAGATCACTCGATAAGCGTAACGGTAAACCTTCCATCTAATGTGACGGAAGACTTAGTTGCAGAGGTTTATAAAACGGCGTGGGAGTATGGCTGCAAAGGGGTAACTGTATATAGAGAAGGATCAAGATCGGGGGTACTTGTATCTGCAAAGGAGAATGAGAGTAAAGAGGCCCAGGCCATAAAGAGAATTCGCCCTAAATCATTGGATGCCGAGGTGATAAGATTTAAAAATGGAGCAGAACAGTGGATTGCGCTTGTGGGGCTCATGAATGGGAAGCCGTATGAGATTTTTACAGGGCTTATTGATGAAGATACCAGGAGTATTCCTAAGTCGGTGACTATGGGGTATATTGTTAAGGAGAGGGATGAGGAAGGCAATACAAGATACGATTTTCACTATATTGACAAGTATGGGTATCGTAATACTGTGGGAGGAATTTCTCATATGTTCAATAAAGAGTATTGGAACTATGCAAAACTAATCTCTGGTGTATTAAGGAATCAGATGCCTATTGTGGATGTCGTGAACCTTGTGAGCGGCCTTCAGTTAGATAGTGAGACAATTAACACATGGAAGAACGGTGTTGAAAGGACTCTTAAAAGATATATACCGGATGGTACAAAAGATGATTCCGGAAAGAGATGTGAGCAGTGCGGTTCTGTAAATCTGGTTTATCAGGAAGGTTGCCTTACATGTATGGCCTGCGGGAATTCTAAATGCGCATAAATGATACTTTATCCAAGATCTAAAATAAATTTGGGCCTGAGGATTGTGGAGAAAAGAGATGATGGTTACCATAACCTTGAGAGTCTCTTTTGTGATCTTACAAACCCTTGTGATATTCTGGAAATAGTTGAGAGTGATAATCTCTCTCTGTCGCTGTATGGTGAGGGGCTTGACTGTAATTTAAATGATAATATTTGTGTAAAGGCCTTCAACCTTCTCAAAGATGACTTTAATTTACCGGGGGCAGAGATCCACTTGTATAAGAAAATACCAAGTGGCTCGGGGCTCGGCGGAGGCTCCTCTGACGGGGCAGCTACTTTAATTATTTTAAACAGACTCTACAACCTGAATATTGGCTTTGAAGAGCTTTGCGCAATGTCGGCAAAACTTGGCAGTGATTGTCCTTTTTTTATCCATTCCAACAGTTCAAAAGAGGGAGAGATTACAACAATATTGGCGAAAGGCAGAGGAGAGATATTGGAACCGATTGGTATAACTTTACTAAAAGATTATAAGGTAAAGCTAGTAAATCCTGATATTTTTATCTCTACTGCAGAAGCATACAAAGGCATTGTACCTAAAAAGCCTTCTGTACCGATTGAAGAGATTCTGCAAATGCCTGTAGAGATGTGGAGAGATAATCTGTACAATGATTTTGAATATCATATTTTTAAAAAATATCCACAGCTAAAGAGGTATAAAGAGGAACTTTATAGTGAGGGAGCTGTCTATGCATCTATGAGTGGGAGTGGTTCTACTCTGTACGGACTATTTAAAGATTGAGAAGCGGGGGCAATAAAAAAGGCCGATCCCCTGCTACAGATACCGACCCCTTTTCTTGCATATTAAAACTTAAACCTATATGTAAAGATAAGATGCATTTGTTGCTCTAAAAGTTGCATTGGGTTTAAAGAAAATTAAACTTTTTAATAATTGTTAAGGGGAGATAAGCGGCAATAAAACCTATTGCACCTATTCCGCCTATAGTTATGATAACATCCGAAACCTTAATGACAACCGGATAGCTTTCAAAAACAAAGTTCCCGGGCATAGGAATGATGCCAAAGATCTGCTGGATATAACAAAGCAACAAGCCAATAAATGTTCCGCCAGCAATTCCGAAGAGGGATATCATCCATCCCTCTGTTAAGAATACTCTTTTAATAATCTTCTCCTGGGCTCCCATTGCCCTAAAAACTAAAGTATCTTCTTTTTTCTCAATGATCAACATTGAGAGTGAACCAAAGAGGTTACAAGAGATAATAATAAGGACAAATAAGAGTATTATGTAGATTGAAAGTTTCTCCGATTTCAACATTTTGTATAATGTCTCATTCTGCTCGTATCTGTCTTTCACGTTGAACTCTTCTGTAAGAAGATTTTTAGCTCTCTCTTTGAAGTCAGGCAACTCCTTTTTATCTTTAAGAGAGATTTCAATTGCAGTTACCTCATCATCGTATTCCAATAAATCTCTGGCTACAGTAATGGGAATAAATATATACTTTTTATCAAATACCTGATCCAAAGAAAAAATACCGGCGGGGAAGATTTTTTCAATATTCAAAGAGGCCGCAGGATTGATAACAGAAAACTTACGATATCTGGAGGGGAAATAGAGCTCGAGGGGAGTGGTAAAGTGAATCTTTAATCCAAGTTGATAGGCTAAGAGGCGTCCTAAAACCGCTTGTGGAAGCTCTCCGTGATAAAGAGTAAATTTACCATCTTTGATGTGTTTATGAAATTTGGTGTACAGTTCAAAAGTTGAGTCCACCCCTTTGATTGTCGCTATTGATTCTTGATTTCCATATTTCACAAATACATTCTCTTCCACAACCTCGGAAAGATGCATAACAGCGGGATCCTCTCTTAAAGTATCCCATTCCTCTCCTTGTGGTATGAATGATTTGCCTTTGACAGATGTTATGAGCATATCTGCCTCATGAACATCGTTCAGAGATTTAATAAACCCTTCAAAACCATTATAAACCGAGAGAATAATGATTAAAGCGGCTGTTCCAATAGCTATTCCTACAACACTTATTAATGATATAATATTAATAACATTGTGCGACTTCTTGGCAAAGAGGTACCTTTTAGCTATAAAAACAGGTAGTTTCAACTTAATATTTCAATGATTCGGGTTAAAGCTATTTTTTTAACAGCTCATCAATATGATCTACATAATCTAAAGAGTCGTCGATAAAGAAATTTAATTCCGGCACAATTCTCAATTGTTTTGATATCCTGTTTCCAAGCTCTCCTCTGATGGTGCGGGCAGACCCTTGTATTATCGTAAATACATCTTTAGTTAAAGAGGAAGGGAAGATACTTAAATAAACCTTTGCAACAGAAAGATCGGGACTAATTCTTACCATTGTCACAGTAACCATTGCCCCTTTAAAGAGAGATATCCCCTTCTCTCTGAAAATCTCCGACAAATCTCTCTGTAATTGCCTTGACACTTTTAATTGCCTGGTACTCTCTCTCTCCATAATTAATTGATTTTTATTATAAAATAACTCTTTTTACCCTTTTGGATAAGTATATACTTATCATTTAAAAGATAGGTAGAATCAATCTCCATTTCTGCAGATTCAATCTTCCCTTTATTAATGCTTACTCCCCCCGCCTGAATCATCTTCCTGCACTCGCCCTTAGAGGGGAATATTGTGCTTTTTACAACTAGAAGATCAATTATATTTGAATTAACTTCGTTACGTTCAATCTCATATTGAGGTACTCCTTCAAACACATTAAGAAAGGTTTGCTCATCAAGCTCTTTTAGAATTTCCGGGGTAGATTTACCAAAAAGAATTTCCGAGGCCTTAACTGCTTTGTTGTACTCATCGGCACCATGTACCATAGTTGTTACATTTTCGGCAAGTAGTTTCTGGAGGTTTCGTAAATGAGGGTTTAGCCTGTGCTCCTCTATTTCGCTCTCAATTCTTTCCTGAGGTAACATTGTGAATATCTTTATATACTTCTCAGCTTCGTCATCACTGACATTCAACCAGAATTGATAGAAGAGATAGGGAGTTGTATATTTGGGATCCAGCCAGACATTACCTTGTTCGGTTTTACCAAATTTGCCTCCGTCCGCTTTGGTTATTAAAGGGCAAGTGAGCGCAAAGGCCTCTCCCGACTCTTTCCGCCGGATTAACTCTGTCCCTGTGGTAATATTGCCCCACTGGTCACTGCCTCCCATCTGAAGCTTACAGTTATGATTATTATAGAGATACAGAAAATCATAGGCTTGTACAAGCTGATAAGTAAACTCAGTAAAAGACATACCCTCCTTTTCATCTCCCGTAATCCTTTTTTTAACAGAGTCTTTACTCATCATATAATTAACGGTTATATGTTTGCCGATATCCCTTATAAAATGGAGAAATGAATACTCTTTCATCCAGTCATAGTTATTAACCATAACTGCCGCATTAGGAGCATCTGAATCAAAATCGAGAAATAGCGCCAACTGTTTTTTTATTGCATTCTGATTATATCTGAGAGTCTCTTCGTCCAGCAGATTTCTCTCGGAGGATTTCATGGAGGGATCTCCTATCATTCCCGTTGCACCACCAACCAGTGCAATTGGTTTATGACCGCAAGCCTGCAAATGTTTTAACATCATGATGCTAACCAGGTGTCCGATATGAAGAGAATCGGCTGTAGGATCTATTCCTACATAAGCGGCTGTTTGCTCCTTTTGCAACTGCTCTTCTGTACCGGGCATAATATTATGTACCATTCCTCTCCATGTGAGTTCTTTGACGAAATTTCTCATTTAAACTTGAATTTTGGGCAAAAATAAGCTTTTTTCTTTACTTTTGCTTCCTGTTTTAAACTAAGATACTGATTATTATTTAACCTCTTCAAATCATGAAATCATTTAATATTAAGTACAGAGGAGTTGTTCTCTTTTTTACTCTCTTCTCTTTTATTACAAATTCTGTTTACGGTTTTTATAGCGATACGCTCATAAACAGAATTGAGTCAATACCCGGAGTAAGTACCGTAAAAAGATTGGATAGCAAAGATTTTAATGATAAGTATGTTTTGTATTTTGACCAGCCTATAGATCATAAGAACCCTGCTTTAGGAAGCTTCAGGCAGAGAGTGTTTTTAATGAATGTCTCATTTGACAGACCAACCGTTATAGTAACAGAAGGTTACGGTGCAGCCTATGCGGCAAACCCTGCTTACAGAGAGGAGATCTCAAGACTTTTAAATACAAATATAGTTTTTGTGGAGCATAGATATTTTCTGGAATCTTCTCCTGCTGTTAAAGATTGGCAATATTTAACGGCAGAAAACTCTGCAAATGATCTCCACAATATTAAAGTAGCTTTTGAGCAGTTTTATAAAAATAAGTGGATTGCAACAGGAATTAGTAAAGGAGGACAGACAGCTTTAATCTATCGTGCTTATTTCCCAAAGGATGTGGATATTACCGTGCCGTATGTCGCTCCTCTATGTAAAGGGAAAGAAGATGGCAGACATGAACCTTTTTTAAGAAATTTTGCGGGGACGCAGGGACAAAGGGATACTCTTCTGCGATTTCAAAAAGAACTTCTAACCAGAAGATCAGAGATTCAGCCTATGTTTGACTCTTTAAGTGCTGTAAAAGGTTATAAGTTCAACTTACCCCTTAACGAGATATATGATTATTGCGCTTTAGAGTTTCCTTTTGCCTTTTGGCAATGGGGAGCTCCAATATCTCAGGTTCCTGTTGAGGGGGCTTCTGCAAAAGAGGTGTTCAATTACCTTATAAGGATTAACTCGCCCGATTATTTTGTAAAAGAGAGTGACACTACCCCTTTTTTCATACAAGCTGCAAAAGAGTTAGGTTATTACGGGTATGATACAAAGCAGCTAAAGGGGTTACTTACAATAAAAAGCTCAAAGGGATATCTTGATAAAATTTTTCTGCCAAGCGATTTTAGAAGCAGTTTTGACAAGAGGCTTTATCGTAAGTTAAAGAGATTTGTTGCGAAAGGTGAAGAGAAAATGATATTCATCTATGGAGAGTTTGACCCGTGGAGCGCAGTAAAAATAACTGAACCAAAAAGTAAAAACGTTGTTGTCTTTATTGAACCAAAAGGAAGCCATAGAGCAAGAATCTCAACTTTGCCGGGTGAGACAAGGGAAAGAGCAATAGGATTGCTTAAAGAGTGGCTCTCTGAATAGTGCAATATGTTAGAATTTAGGAAGATCGGGATAGATGACAGAAGGTGGGTAGATCCACTTTTAAAATTATCAGATTATAGAGGTGCAGAGTACTGTTTCACCAATCTATTTATCTGGGATGGAATTTATAAATCCTGTATAGGGAGATATAAAGATTTTTTCCTTTTAAGATCGGGGGTGCAGGGAGAGTATAATTACCTTTATCCGGCAGGGCAAGGCGATACTAAGGAGGTAATAGAACTTCTGGAGAGTGACGCAAAGCATACAAACTCTCCTTTCAGATTAATTGGATTGACTACAGAGACTAAAGGCGAACTTGAAAGGCTCTTCCCGGGAAAGTTTAACTATACCCCTGTAAGAGATAGTTTTGACTATATTTACGAAGCTCAGGGACTGATATCTTTAAGTGGTAAGAAGTTACAACCCAAGAGGAACCACGTTAACTATTTTAAAGCTAATTACAACTGGAGTTTACAAGATTTGACGGATGAAATAATTGGTGAAGTTCTGGATTTTAATCACGAATGGTGTCGGAGAATAGGGTGTGAAAAGTTTAAGACTTTATCATGGGAGAGTTGCGCCGTTGAAAAATGCTTATGCCACTATAATAAGCTTAATATAAAAGGTGCCGTTTTAAGGATTGATGGAGAGATAGTCGCTTATACCGTAGGTGAAGTTTTGAACTCAGATACCGTAATTGTCCATATAGAAAAGGCTTTTTCTGAGTTTAGGGGAGCCTATCCAATGATTAATAAGGAGTTTGCTGCTTTATTGGCCGATGGATTTAAATATGTTAATAGAGAGGATGATATTGGAGATATGGGATTAAGGCAGGCTAAAGAGTCCTATAATCCTATTTTTATGATTGAAAAGTACTACGCTACACTTTTTTAATTATCTTTGTACTGTAAACTATTGAATTAAGCGTTGGAACCTCCCAGTTGCATTTTAGACTTCTGTTCTTCACGGGAAATATTTATAATTTTCGCCCTGATAGTTTATGTTTTTGTAACAGGGTGTAGAGTATCGCTTGGTTATTTAAGGGATCTTTCAATTGTTAACACCTTAGAGTTAGAGGTTAATCCGGGAAGAAAAAGCAGACGGGTACGTCGTTTTCTTTCCAATGGAGAAGAGTATTTTGCAATGCTCTCTTTTTACGCACTTCTTTCCAGGGTAGTCTTAATAGTCAGTATTATTAATATCCCCATTCCTCTGCTCTATTCGATTCCATTACTGTTACTCTCTTTTTATATAGTTAATATTCTTGTTAGCCGGCTATTAAAAAACAGGGAGATTGAATTTGCCAAGTCTGCCTCTTTCCTCATTAATTTTATGGCTATTCTGATAAAACCTTTTATTTATGTTTACTTGAAGTATCTAATGGTCTTAAGCAGGAACAGAGAGGATAAGGAGGCTTTATCTATAGAAAAGATTACAAAACCTGCACACGATGATGAATACAGCGATGAAGAAGAGAAAAGATTATTAAAAGGGATTGCAAAGCTCTCAGACACACCGGTATCGCTCATAATGAAGCCGAGGGTTGAGGTTACGGCATTAGATATTACGATGAGTTCAGAAGAAGTTTTCGGAAGGATTACTGAATCAGGGTATTCCAGACTGCCTGTTTATGAAGGGAATCTTGATAATATAAAGGGTTTTATCTATATAAAAGATTTAATAGCTGCAATGAATGAGGGTTTCAGAAATTTTCATTGGCAAAAATATATTCGTAAAGCCTATTTTGTCCCAGGATGTAAAAAGATAGATGATCTGCTCGAGGAGTTCCGTCAAAAGAAGATCCACCTGGCGATGGTAGTGGATGAGTATGGCGGAACAGACGGTATTGTTACGCTTGAGGATGTCCTGGAGGAAATTTTAGGTGAAATATCAGATGAAACAGATTAATCCAATAATATGATATGGGACGATATCTAAGGCGAGATTTAGATGGTGGGGCATCAATCTCAATATGGGAGATAACAGAGAGTGAAGAGGAGTTGCAAAAACTAATATCACTATCTAAAGAGGAGTCAGTTAAGTTATCTCAAATTAGAAGTGCTGTCAGGAGAAGAGAGATACTGGCAGTTAATGCATTATTAAACAGTATCTTTGATGAGGAAATTAACTTAGCTCATCACAATGACGGCAGCCCTTTTTTGCAGAATGTGTCAATTAAGGTAAGTATCTCTCATACAAATAGATTTGTCTCAATACTTACCCATCCAAACCTGGATGTCGGAATAGATATTGAGTCTCTTGACAGAAACTTTGGTGCAGTCGAAAAAAAGGCTCTGTCAAAGGATGAGATAGACTCGCTCAACACCAATGAGAGAGGAAAACATCTGGCTATATTCTGGAGTGTTAAAGAGGCTATTTATAAAAGGTTGGCTCTCCCAAATATTGATTTTGCAAAACAGATCCATATAAAACCCTTTACTCTGGAGAATGAAGGAGAGTTAACCGCAGTCTTTACAAAAAATAATGGAGAGACCAGAGAGTTTGCACTACAATACGTAATTTTTGAAAATCACGTAATGGCCTGGATTATCGGCTAGTATCAGTAGTCCTTATATTATCCCAAGTTGAGAAGAGTGCTTTTTAGTTTCAACCTTTTCGATTATATCTATTATAATCCCCTCTTCATCAATGACAAAGGTTTTACGGATTATTCCATCATACTCTCTACCCATCATTACTTTTCTCCCCCAAGCACCGTATTCCTTCAAAATTGTAGTTGTGGTATCTGATATTAGTGGAAAAGGTAATGAATATTTCTCAATAAATGAGCTGTGTGACTTTTGGTTGTCTTTACTTACTCCTACAATTTTGTAGCCAAGTGCCAGAAACTTGTTGTAATTATCGCGTAGGTTACAAGCCTGCGCTGTACAACCAGGGGTGTTGTCCTTAGGATAGAAGTACAAAACCAATTTTGACCCTCTGAAATCGGTAAGCCTTATTTGCTCTCCGTCTTGATTAATCCCTGTAAAATCGGGAGCTTTATCACCAATCTTTAGCATATTCCAATTATTTTTCGAAAGTTTAATGGTCAAATATAAAAAAAGATGCGTTTCTAAATTTGAAAACGCATCTTTTTACTATTTATTTCTGTTTGCAAGCCAACAGAGGGGGGCATATTACATCATTCCGCCCATTCCACCCATTCCGGGACCACCCATTGGAGCGGGGTTCTCTTCTTTCTTCTCGGCAAGAACACACTCGGTGGTTAAGAACATACCTGCGACAGAGGCTGCATTCTCAAGTGCAATACGTGTAACTTTAGTAGGGTCTATTACTCCTGTAGAATAGAGGTTCTCGTACTTATCTGTTCTGGCATTAAAGCCGAAATCGTCTTTGCCTGCTTTAACATTCTGTATTACGATACTTCCCTCAATGCCTGCATTCTCTACAATTTGTCTCAACGGCTCTTCAATAGCGCGCGCCACTATAGCTATCCCAGTAGTCTCATCATCATTTTCGCCCTTGATACTCTTAAGCTCCTCGATTGCTCTCAAATAAGCAACACCGCCTCCGGGTACAATACCCTCTTCAACTGCTGCACGGGTTGCACTAAGTGCGTCATCTACACGGTCTTTCTTCTCTTTCATTTCAACCTCGGTAGCTGCTCCAATATAAAGAACTGCTACTCCGCCAGCCAGTTTTGCCAATCTCTCTTGTAGTTTCTCTCTATCATAATCGCTTGTGGTTGTCTCCATCTGCTTACGAATCTGACCAACTCTCTTTTCTATAGCTTCTTTATCTCCTGCACCATTTACGATGGTTGTATTCTCTTTATCAATAGAAACTTTATCTGCACGGCCCAGCATCTCTATTGTTGCAGCATCCAGGCGAAGCCCTTTTTCCTCAGATATAACATTCCCGCCTGTTAAAATAGCAATATCTTCAAGCATCTCTTTTCTGCGATCTCCAAAACCGGGAGCCTTAACGGCGGCGATTTTAAGAGTGCCGCGTAAACGGTTAAGAACTAATGTTGTAAGAGCTTCTCCATCTACATCTTCTGCAATAATCAGTAGTGACATGCCACCCTGGGCAATTGGCTCCAGCAGAGGCATAAGATCTTTCATTGTAGAGATTTTCTTATCTGTAATAAGAATAAGAGGCTTTTCAAGCACTGCCTCCATCTTTTCCGGATTGGTCATAAAGTAAGGAGAGATATAACCTCTGTCAAATTGCATCCCCTCAACAACTTTAACCTCTGTCTCTGTACCTTTTGCTTCTTCGACTGTAATTACGCCCTCTTTCTTCACCTTGCTCATAGCCTCTGCTATCAACTTACCTATCTCAAAATCATTGTTGGCAGAGATTGTAGCTACTTGTTCAATCTTTGTTATATCGTCGCCAATTGAACGGCTCTGCTTTTTAAGGGATGAGACAACAACCTTAACAGCTTTATCTATACCTCTCTTCAGGTCCATAGGATTTGCACCTGCGGTAACGTTTTTAAGTCCTACATTTATAATAGATTGTGCAAGTATGGTTGCAGTTGTTGTACCATCACCCGCTTGATCTGCAGTTTTAGAAGCAACCTCTTTAACCATCTGCACACCCATGTTTTGAAAACGATCTTCCAATTCAATCTCTTTAGCTACAGTAACGCCATCTTTAGTCACTTGAGGAGAGCCGTACTTTTTATCAATAACAACGTTTCTACCTTTGGGTCCCAAGGTAACTTTTACTGCATTTGTGAGGATATCGATACCCTCTTTCATAATATTACGACCCTCAATGTTGAATTTTATCTCTTTAGACATATTTCTAAATTTTTAATAATGTTATAATCTGTTAACCAATTACCGCAAGGACATCAGATTGACGCATCATAAGATACTCTTTCCCTTCTACGTTAATCTCCGTACCGGAATATTTACCGTAAAGTACAATATCACCTACCTTTAATTCCATAGGCTCATCTTTTTTACCGTTACCAACAGCTATAATCTTACCCTGCTGAGGTTTCTCTTTAGCTGTGTCGGGGATATACAATCCACTTGCCGTTTTTGTTTCAGCCTCTTTGGGTTCTACTAAAACCCTGTCTGCTAATGGTTTGACATTCATAATTAAAATATTTTTAAGATTATTAGATTTTTTATCAACAAAAGTGTGTCAAGACAAAATAAGTGCCAATATAATAAACTGACAAAATGACAAATATTATAATTTCTTTAAGTTTGGAAAATCTTATTCGATTATATTTGTAATGGTTTTAATATTGTAAAAATTCTATTTAAATCAAATGAATAAACATACGAAATATATGAAAGAGGCTTTGCGGGAGGCAGAAAAAGCGAAAGTTGCCGGAGAGGTGCCTGTTGGAGCAATTATCGTATGTGATGATATAATAATTGCAAGGGCACATAATCTGACGGAGACCCTTAACGATCCCACAGCACATGCCGAAATGCAGGCAATAACAATTGCAACTAATACCTATGGCGGGAAATACCTTACCAAAGCTGTAATCTATGTAACCTTAGAGCCGTGTCCCATGTGTGCTGCCGCAATAAACTGGGCTCAGATTAAGGGGGTTATTTATGGAGCATCCGACCCTAAGAGGGGATACACTCTCTTTTCACCAGGTTTATTACATCCTAAATGCAAAGAGCTGGGGGGTGTTTTAGAAGAAGAGTGTTCTAAACTTGTGACAGATTTTTTTAAAAGAGTAAGAAACGATACCATAAGAAATAACAAACAATAAAATGCTCGGATTTTTAGAGAGTTATGGCTTGCTTGGATTATTTATCGGCTCCTTTTTAGCCGCTACAATCCTCCCTTTTAGTTCGGAGATACTCCTCTCCGGACTCCTTATTACCGGAGCCTCTCCTGTAGCCGCTTTTATCCATGCCACTTTGGGGAATTGGTTAGGCGGGCTTACATCTTACTGGGTTGGAAGGGTGGGGAGCTGGGCCTTTATTGAGCGTTGGTTTGGTGTCAAAGAGGAGAGTTTGCAAAAGCAAAGGGAGAGAATCGAAAAATATGGGGCGATTATCGCTCTTTTCACATGGCTACCCTTCATTGGAGATCTTTTATCAATTGGGTTAGGTTTTTACAGAGTTGATATAATAAAATGTTCGGTTTATATGCTTATCGGCAGAGCCATTAGATTCGCCACTATTATATTCCTCTTTTATTTTGTGGGTAAAATTGTATTTTAGAACGAGTTTGATATAATTCTTTGGAAAAAATAAAAAAAGCAATATATTTGCAATCCCAAAATAGGGAACAGTGACCTATGGTGTAATGGTAGCACTACAGATTTTGGTTCTGTCTGTCTAGGTTCGAAT
>CAYZPF010000048.1:0-6126 GCA_964479995.1 uncultured Muribaculaceae bacterium
CTCCATTTTTTAAGTGCTGCATCTGTTTCCTCTTTCAATTGTTTCCATCTAAATTGATAAAGTGCTAAGGTAGCCAATTTTATCAAATATAATTATTAAAAAGATTACCTTTGAAATTATGATTAAGCATGTTTTAGCATATACTTTGGCAACTTTAATAGCTAGCACAAGTTGCTTTTCTCAAAATATTGATATTGACTTATTAAGAAAAATCAATATTGATAGAAATAACTCTTTGGATCCGTTTTTTCACACCCTTTCTAATTCGGCATATTTCATAGGCCTTGCTGCTCCAACTACTCTCTATTCGATTGGATTGATTAAAAAAGAGAATACGGTTAAAAAGAGGGCAATTTATATTGGCGAAACCCTGCTGGCCTCATCGTTTATCTCATTGGGATTAAAATATTCAATTAATCGGACAAGACCTTTTAAAACATATCCCGATATTGAAAAACTATCTGTAGGCGGAGGCCCTTCATTTCCTTCTGCTCACACATCAAATGCCTTTGCAGTAGCAACTTCTTTAAGTATTGTATTTCCAAAATGGTATGTTATTACACCCTCTTTTTTATGGGCAGGTGCTGTTGGCTACTCCCGGATGCACTTAGGAGTTCATTATCCGAGTGATGTTTTAGTTGGCGCCATAGTAGGTAGTGCATCGGCATATTTTACGTGGAAATTAAACCGTTGGATTGAGAAGAGGTATTTTTAAAGCTAAAGTTTCCCACAATGGCAAATAAATATAAATATTGACTATCTTAGAAGTCTGAATATAATCTCTAAGGAGGATGAAACAAGACAACTATCTTTTTAAATGGAGCGATATTGGAGATATAAATGAAGGTAGGCCAAATCTGGGCCCGAATACTCCCGTAGCTGTTTACAGGCTAATGCAATACACTATGAGGAGCGTATTGAACAGAGAATTTGGGGCAGAAAAATCGTCAGGACTATTTTATAAATCCGGATACATCGCTGGTAAAGAATTTTGCAGTAATCTTTTAGATACACAGCTGGAGTTTTATGACTTTATAGCTCAGCTGCAAAAGACCTTGAAAGATCTTAATATTGGTATTTTAAGGGTTGAAAAATCTAACCTTGAAACGATGGATATGACTATTACTGTTGCAGAAGACTTGGATTGCAGCGGTTTACCAATAACAAATGAGGCAGTATGTGACTATGATGAGGGGTTTATAGCCGGAATTCTTAATCACTACACAGGTAGCAAATTTTCGGTTAAGGAGATTGATTGCTGGTCTAATGGAGAAAGAATATGCAGATTCCAGATAAAAATGGTATAATGGATATTAATAGCATATCTACACTACTGTCAGAGCAAATAAAGAGGTTATTAAATTTTGAAAAATGTGAGATAGCATTTTCCGGTCTGCAGAGCTCGGTTCTGAATATTGAAGATAAAGAATTAAGAACCTTCTATATTCTAGTTATAGAATTATTGGAGAAGCTTAATGAAGCTAATGAATTTATTGAAAGGCTTGCCAATGGAGAGTTAGATGTAGCTATTCCCAGGAATAACCTGATAATATCTCCTTTCAAACAGCTTCATTCCAATCTATCTCACATGGTGTGGCAAGTGCAACGTATCTCAGAAGGTGATCTAAACCAGAAGATAGATTTTTTAGGTGATTTTTCCCACTATTTCAATAAGATGATTGATGTCTTAAAAGAGAGGCAGCGCATCGAAGCAGAACTGGCGATCAGCGAGAGAAAATACAGGCTCCTGGCAGAGAACATAACCGACGTAATCTGGATTCTGAATCTAACGAAAAAACAATACACATATATTAGCCCATCCGTAAAAAATCTGACTGGCTTTACAGTTGGAGAGGCAAAAAATCAAAGTCTTGAAGAGAGTCTGTCCCCACAATCAGCAGAAATGGTTAAGGAGATTATGTCTGAAAGTGTAAAAAATTTCTTTAAAAATTCGGTTGATGAGAGCTTGAGATTAAATGACTTGCAGCAAATCTGTAAAAACGGCAAGTATATATGGATTGAAGCCAACACAAAGCTACAACGAAACATAGATGGTGAACTGGAGGTTTTAGGGGTATCCAGGAATGCAGAAAAACGAAAAGCCGATGAGCAAAAATTAAGAGACAATGAATTGCGTCTTAATGAATTGAATAAAACTAAGGATAAGTTCATTTCTATTTTGGCACACGATTTAAAAAGCCCTTTTAGTGCACTATTAGCCTTTTCTCAACTACTTTTGGATGATTTCGATAATTACGATAAAGAGGAGATCAGAGAGATGATTGAAACTATTAACATTACCTCAAAAAATACTTACTTTTTCTTAGAAGAGTTACTGGAATGGGCTAAAATTCAGCGGGAGAATTTCTCATTCAATCCGGGAAATATATTCCTGGCATCAACAATCAATGAATGCATCTTACTTCTTTCAAATTTATCAGATGCAAAAGGTATCCATGTTCATAACACAGTCCCTGACAATATTTGCATTTTTGCCGATGGGGATATATTAAAAACTATATTCAGAAACCTCATTACTAATGCGATAAAATTTACACCGGTTTGCGGACACATTAATATCTCTGCCAGGACAACTCAATCAATGCTACAAGTAGATGTCTGTGATACAGGTATTGGAATGGATGTAGATACAATTGAATCTCTTTTTAAGATTGGCGAAACAAGATCTACGGAAGGTACCAAAGGCGAGCGTGGAACCGGTTTCGGACTGCTATTATGCAAAGAGTTTGTCGAAAAGCATGGAGGTGAGATTTGGGTGGAGAGCGAATTAGGTAAAGGCACTGTATTTAGTTTTACGATGCCGCTATGTGAATAAGCTCTCTTCTTCCCAACCCTGAGATTTGGCGATGCCGGATATAAAGAATACTTACCTTATGCCGAGTGCTTTTCTTTTATACTATCTGCCATCTTCTCAATAGCTTTCAGATCTTCCTCTTTAGGAAATCCCTGAATAAAAACGGGCTCAATGAGTTCAACCTTTAGATTTGGTATCATCTCTACAACCTTATCAACAGTTTTACCTCCCCATCCGTAAGAAGCTATAACCGATGCATATTGCACCTTAGGTTTAAGGAGATTAGCAAGCTTAACTGCATAGGAGACCAAGGGGTGAGGCTCACCTAACACCGTAGGGGTACCGACAATTATTGTTTTGGCATCTACAAGCGTTATGGCGAGTTTGCCAATATCTGTAACAGTCAAATCAAACTTATAGGCCTTTACACCTCGCTCTTCAAGAGCAAACACTAAATGATCTATCATCTTACCAACGGAGCCGTGCATTGAAATATATGGAATAACGACACAATCTTTTGGGGTATCTGAGAGCCAATCTTTATAGGCATCAATAATAAATTTTGGATTGTCGTACATTGGGCCGTGGCTAGGAGCAACAATCTCTATCTCATACTCATCCAGCTTTGGAAAATTCTTTTGTATGATTGTCCGGAATGGCATCATAATCTCGGCATAGTACCTTTTGGCAGCTTCATAAACCAGACTCTCATCTGTAACATACATATCGGTAGTTGCCAGATGCGAACCAAGAAAATCACAGGTAAAGAGCACTTTATCTTCCTTTAGATAGGCCAGCATTGTTTCAGGCCAGTGAACCCAGGGGAAATGTATGAATTTCAGGGTCTTATCACCAAGAGAGAGCTCTTCTCCATCTTCGACTACCGAGATTATCTCTTCCGGAATAAGCAGATGCTCTTTAAGCATAGTTTTGCCTTTGGGAGAGGTAACTATTTTTGCATCCGGATATCTCTCCAAAACGAGTGAAATGGAGCCTGAGTGGTCCTGTTCGGAGTGCAGAGAGACAATAATATCAATTTTTGGAACATCTGCCAGATGGTAAAACAGAGTATCTGCCATATCGGGATCAACCGTATCAATCAATACTGTCTTCTCGCTTCCCTTAATTAGATATGCATTGTAACTGGTACCATCGGGGAGAGGTATCAATGAATCAAAAAGACGCCTGTTCCAGTCGGTAGCATTTATCAGAAATAGATTTTCTTTAATCAATCTTGCCATAATTAGTATTTATTTTAATATTAAAAACATATCATTTGTTTAATTAAGCTAAAATAGTTATTTAGTGTTAGATTTTCAAGACAACGGCATAATTTTGTTTATATCTTCTAAAGAGTGCAGTGAAATGGATTAATTTTAAATTGATTGTTATCAGTAATTTGATTAGATTCGCAAGTTAGAAATTTGGATAAAATGGTGACGGAAATATTATTGGTTGTGCTGATATTGTTGGTTATTGCCGTTATATGGATATCAGTTACAAAGAGGTCAGATAAGACAATTGACGGTCTTAATACCCGTTTGATAAAGATAGATTCAGACATTACTCGTCTCGATAGACTGATTGGAGATGAATTCTCAAGGATGAGAGATGAAAATCAGAAATCTTTTAAAGACAACAGAGAGGAGTTGAACAACTCCTTTAAAACGTTTAGCGATACTTTGATGAAGATTGTCGAAGATCTTATCAACCGCTTGGATGCGATCAAAAAAGATATTGAAGAGAAGCTGAAAGAGATAAGGGAAACCGTTGAGGGGAAACTCAAAAGCATACAGGAAGATAACAACAAGAGGCTGGAAGAGATGCGTAAGGTTGTGGACGAAAAGCTTCAGGAAACAGTTGAGAAGAGATTTAACGAATCGTTTAAGCTTATAAGCGAAAGGTTGGAACAGGTGCACAAAGGGCTTGGCGAGATGCAAAACCTTGCTTCCGGGGTAGGGGATCTTAAAAAGGTTTTGACAAATGTTAAAACACGCGGTAACTTTGGTGAGATTCAATTAGGACAAATTTTAGAACAGTTCCTCTCTCCCGAACAGTATGAGCAGAATTCAATGGTCAGGAAAGGTAGCCAGGAGAGGGTAGAGTATGCTATAAAATTACCTGGTAAGGATAAAGACGATAAATCATTGCTGTTACCGGTTGATTCAAAATTTCCCATTGAAGATTATGAGCGCTTAACAGAGGCTTACGAAAAAATTGAAGAGCTTAACCCCAAAGAGGTGGAGGCGCTATCCAGACAATTTGAAAATTCGGTTAAAAAGAATGCAAAAGATATAAGAGATAAATATATAAATCCGCCTGCAACTACAGATTTTGCTATTATGTTTGTACCTACAGAGGGGCTTTATGCAGAGATTTTGAGAAGGGCGGGACTGTTTGAACAGTTGCAGAGAGATTTTAGGATTACAGTAGTAGGTCCTACCAATCTGGTTGCATTTTTAAGCAGTCTGCAGATGGGATTCAGGACCCTTGCTATTGAAAAACGTTCAAGTGAGGTTTGGGAGATATTGGGAGCGGTTAAAACAGAATTTGGTAATTTCGGAACTGTTTTAGAGAAGACCAAGAAGAAATTACAGGAGGCAACCAACGTAATAGACCAGGCAGGGGTGAGATCCAGGGCTATCGAGAGAAAGCTCAGGACTGTACAGGAGCTTCCTCAGGAGCAAACGGTGGCATTATTGGGTGAGTCAATTGAGGAAGAGAGAGATGAGGAGTTGTTTGAAAACGACTCAGATTAAACAGGTATAAATATTTTAAAATATGAAAAGGCTATTAGCGATACTAATTTTTTTTACTTTATCTTTTTCACCTCTCACGGCGCAGAGCATATCTGATTACTCCGGGGGAGAATGGAAAAGATTTCTACATGTTGAAGCCGGATCTATCTATCCGGAAGGAAACATTAAAAAAAGCCTCTCAATCAGACAAAACATGAGCAGCTTTTATTATTATTCGCCAAAAGGAGAGATTACTTCAGAGACTTCGGCACCCATACTAGGTTTACGGTATGAACTCTATTCATCAAAAATTAAAACCGGATTTTCCGGCGGATTACGCTTTAAAGCATTTAATACAGAGATATCCGGCTACTCTTCTTCCAACTCAGAGTTTTTCTTTTTGAGATATTCGATGCAGGGTGGAGAGACTAAATTTGCCCGCATAAAAACATTAACAGAGAAAAACTACCTTTTGAGTATTCCTGTAGAGATAAGATTTGTCCCTTTCAGATATGAAACTCTCTCTTTTTTCGGCAAGCTTGGTGTTGAATATAGTTTCTTAGGCTTCAAAAG
>CAYZPF010000048.1:6136-16073 GCA_964479995.1 uncultured Muribaculaceae bacterium
GCGGATATATCTTTCCATAATGAAGAGATGGAATCCCGCAAGAGAGAGATACTTAAAAGTATAACTACTCCTGTGAATAGGCATTACTCCTCATTATATGCATCTTTGGGTCTTCAATTCGGCAACGAAAACGGGACAAACTATTCACTGGAGTTGTTCATTCCGTCACTCTTCCTTACCCCTAACAATTTTCATCTGATAGATGTTGACTACTATGAGGGCTTTAAATTATCTGTCATACTCCCGCTTAACAAAAAGAGATAATCATTGTATCATGAAAAAAATCAGAATAATAAGCAGTCTTGTTCTGCTTCTCCTTATAGCTCCGGCATGTCAGAAATTTGAAGATTTCAGCCTTTCTGCAACTATATTTATTGAAGATCAGTACTATCCCGGACTCCCAATCTACTCTGAATGGGGATACAACACCTTTGGAACATATATTGACCGCAAACCTTTTATTTCAACACATGAAGGACTGCCGGTCAAAGTGATTGTGAAGAGCGATACCACCAATTTTATCCTGAAAGGGAAGTTTGCATCGGGTAGTGTGGAACTTCAATTCTCTTTTAAGGGATTTTCGCCAGATACATATCAGGACTTAATTGATTTTGACGATAAAACAATCAACCTCAGAGATGAGAACTGTTCAGTATCTTTAAAGATTGGAACGGAAGAACATAGCCTGAACATTATAGAAGGGGAGTTCAAAGTGAAAAGGGTGCAACGCCTGTATGTTGATGAAGAGTTTAACCGAACTATAATATCCGGCTACTTTAACTTTAAAACCTTTTTATACGGAGAACCCATTGCCATTTCTCAAGGACGATATGATTTGGGTATAGGTTATGAAAATTTTTATAACATAAAATAACTCCTATTTTTTTGCCTCTTTCCAACTACCTTTTATAAACACAGGTGGAGCAAGTGGTTCAAACTTCTCTGCTTTTGGTGCGCCGGCTGCCTTTGTTTGAGCCTTTACAAGATTTGGTGCATCAAATGTGGCAAACTCCTCAAACGTTGCCTCTCTGCCTTGAGAAAGGCGAATAATCCGTTTATAAATAGCAAATCTGGAAGGAGCGTTGAAACCTTGGGTATTCATATGCATTATACTGTTGTATGTAGGTCTCCATGCACCGTTAGAGAAGGTCAATGCACCCTCATAGATGCCTACAACGTCTTTATACCGTATATCACTCAACATAAACGACCATTGTATCCTGGACGGGTCAGAGGTAATATCTACATTAGCACCCCAGCCCAGATTGTCTCTTCTATGTATAAAATTATTTATATCATTAGCAGGGATTGTGCCGGTATAGGCATACTCATCTAGTAACTTCCCAAAACCGTGGCCACCACATTCATGTCTGACTAATTTTGCAAACTCCGGCTCTGAATATCCGGTAATTGCACAATATCCAATGGCTGCATTGTCTTCATACATGTAACATGTACCTGAGTAATTGGGCGAATTTACTATAACAGTAACCAGAGATTTTGTAAGATCAATGCCTGTAACCTTGCCGGCATATTCAAAAACCTTGGCATCATTGCCACCAACTTTTGTCCCACTGCCAAAATATGTCCCAAAGACTGTTTCTGAATCTTCTGTAATCTCTTTATTCTTTGATACTGCTGCTACAGAATATACATCAAAGCGGTTACGCAAAGAGGTATATGGCTCTTCACTAAAGAAAGCCTCCACAGCCTGATTCACTCTTGTATCAAAAGAACCATTGGCATGATCCTTATCTGTAAACGCATCGCCTGTGAATATCAGTTTTATACCATTACCTACCGTATGTGTCTGGATTGTTTTAATTTTACCATCAGCAGAGTAATCGGTAGATGCATAGTAAGTATGTCCCGAGCTTTGACCCAACTTATCCACAAGGAAAGCTTCCAGATCATTGCGGCTCTGTGAGAAAGCATATGTTGAAAATACTATGTTACCTATTTTATCAACGACATGGATTGTTGGTGAACCTCCCTGAATCATCATTGAGTTATATGCATCCTGATACTTCCCGGTCAGATATATTGTTCTCCATGGCATTCCTAAATTATCGGCGACCTCCTTTAGCTTCTGGTCTGTCATACCCATCTCGTCATAATTATACTCAGAAATTGAATATCCAATAACATAAAGACCTTTGGACTTATATTGATTATAAAGTGAAATTAATGTAGGATGAAAAGCAGTAGCATATGAACACCATGACTGCCACGAGTATAATATCGTGTATTTATTTCTTTTATACTCTTCACCTAAATTAATTGTTAAACCTTCTACATCATTGAAAGTAAAGCTGGGCGCGGGAAAATATGTCAAATTAGAAAGGTCAAAATTATTAAACCCCGTAATATTAGGCCAGAATTTTTGCCAAATACTAGGATTGTCAAGAATAGACTTTGGAATAATACCAGAGAATTCATTTGCAGCAATATTGAAATAATTAAGGTTGCTCAGAGATCCAAGTTCATCAGGTATTGATCCCGAGAATGAATTATTGTAAAGAAAAAGCCCTTGAAGACTCATCTGCCCCAACTCTTTTGGCAACACTCCATTGAAATTATTCCAACGTAGAAAAAGATTTTTTAGTTTAGACAACTGTGCAATCTTGGATGATAACCCTCCGGAAAGTTTGTTACTACCCAAATCAAGATGTTGTAGCTCCGAAAGCGAAAACAACTCATCCGGAATTCCTCCGGTCAAGTTATCTCCGTATAAATTAAGCACATTCAATTCCTTCAGCTTTCCAATCTCAGGAGGGATAACTCCGTGGATACCGATGTTATATCCTAATGCAAGACCATTTAATTTGGTTAAATCTCCAATTTCAGAAGGAATAGCGCCGGAGAGATTATTTTCCAGTAAAGTTAGCTCAGTGACAAACCCATCCTCATCTGCCGTCACCCCATACCATTCGCCAAGCGGTTTGTCAGAGCCCCAATTATCTTTTCTAATCCACTGATTACCATTTAATGAGCTATACAACGCCATAAGTGCAGGTCGTTGTTTTTGCAACTCTTCATCTACACCTTGAGTGATGGTAATGAAACTCTCCTTACCGGCTCCTGTAACTTTTATCTGACCTACCCTTCCAACATAGTCCTTGTTTTCAGTAATCTGGAGTACTATATTGTATTCAGTCAAACCCTTTGTCTGTTTACTGGAAATAGTTATCCAACCCTGTGCACCTTCCATCACTATACAATCATATTGTATATTGGTAGAGACAGGTATTCTTAACTCTCCACCCTCGCTTCCTATCTCAAATTCTTTCCGGGATACAATAAGTTCATCATTCTGACTCTGAGTAACTGTAATAGTAGTTGTCTTATTTTCATAAGCAACGGTAACTGTTCCTGTTCTCGAATCATAAGTATTATTCTTTAATGCCGATAAAATAATAGTATAATCAGTCAATGATTTTAACTGAGTAACAGACAACCATGATTTAGCACTTTCAGAGATAGTGCAGGTATATGTCACATTTGCTTTAACCGGTACTGTGATATTACCCCCATCTTTTCCGACGGAGAAACTGGTCTCTGTGATTTCATATCCCCCCTTTGCTGCCTGTTGAACCGTCAATGTCTGTGTGGCTTCCCCTGCAGATATTGTAACAGTAGCGCTTCTCGCATCATAACTGGTATTTTCTCCGGCAGATATCCTTATCCTGATATTCTCTCCGGCATTACCTGAAGAGGGCGAGATTGACACCCATGATTCCGAAACTCTTGTCGTCCAGTTTGTGTTTGTACTAAACACATATTCTGAAGAAGAAGAGGCGGATTCAAACGAGAATGACTGTGCAGATGTTGATCCTGTAATGAATGGGTCTTTAGTACACGATACAATACTCATAAGTACGCATAGCACTATGAATAGCTTTGGACTTAACCATTTCATGATAATTTGAAATAATATAGTTATAATTGGGAGCTTTTTTAATTACCAAATTTAATACAAAAATTGGAATTAATGCTTATAAATAGTACATTTTTAATCTAAAACACAGTTTATTTGTTTATAATATGGTATGCAACCTGAATTTTATAACATTGAGATAAATTTTTTAAAAACATATATATTATGCAAAAAAGAATCAACATATCGAAAGTAGCTCCGGAGGCCTATGAGGCAATGATTAGTCTCGAAAAATATCTGGCCCAAAGTGGATTGGAAAAAAATCTGTACGAGCTTATTAAGACAAGAGCTTCCCAAATAAATGGATGTGCATATTGCCTGAATATGCATACTCGTGATGCTCTGAGACTGGGCGAAACCAATCAACGGCTCTTTTTGCTGGATGCCTGGCGGGAGACAGAGCTATATACCGCAAAAGAGAGAGCTGCATTGGCTTTGGCAGAGTCTATAACTCTCATCTCAGAGACCCACGTGCCTGATGATGTTTATAAAGAGGCTGCCACGCATTTAACAGAGAAGGAGCTGGCGGCCGTAATTATGGCTACAGTAGCCATTAACGGATGGAACAGGATTGCCATTGCAACAAGGACCCCTTTGGATTAAAGAGAAGTTGCCTGGTAGTTATATTTGAAGCGGATAATATTAAATCAAAGATGTATTATGCAATCCATTGGAATAAAGAGGGTGTATGATAAACTTTCACCTTTTGACGGCTACAGAGTTTTGGTGGACAGATTGTGGCCTCGCGGGATTACCAAAGAGGAGGCTGCTCTGGATGAGTGGAACAAAGATTTAGCTCCGTCAAATGATTTGAGAAAATGGTTTGGGCACACTCCTGAAAAATGGGAAGAGTTCTCTTTGAGATATATGCAGGAGTTGGTAAAAAATGGCTATGGTACAGCCTTTTTAAAGCGATTACAAAAAGAGGAAAAGATTACTCTTATCTATGCTGCCAGGGATGGGCAACATTGTCATCCTCTCGTTCTCATAGAGTATCTTAATTCGTTAAATATTTAATTATTATATGATTAGTTGGAATGAAGTTTTGATTCGCCTCTCTTTAGCGGCACTTTTCGGAGGATTAATTGGCTTAGAGAGGGAGAGAAAAGAGTGGGCGGCTGGTTTGAGGACTCATATGATGGTGAGTGTGGGGGCATGTTTGGTGATGATAGTCTCCTCTTTTGGATTTGCCGATATTTTGGGAGAACAGCATGTCGGACTTGATCCGTCGAGGGTTGCTGCACAGGTGGTGAGTGGTATTGGTTTTATAGGCGCTGGTACAATATTGTTTTCGAGGAGAGGTACCATCCGCGGATTGACTACGGCTGCAGGACTTTGGACCGTAGCGGCTATTGGGTTGGCTACGGGAGGTGGACTCTACTTTGCGGCAGGAGCAACTACCGTTATAGCTCTTATTATTCTTTGGGCTATCCAGCCATTGGAATTTTTCCTGACTAAAAGATTTCGTCAGAATACTCTGAAAATAGTGGTAAAATCGGATAAGAGTTCATCAGAAGCTTTAAAAAATTTATTGGATGAAAATAATCTGCAAATTGAATCAATCAGGTTTGAGCGGGAAGATGAAAATTTAATCTACTATCTTAAATTTGAGAGAATTGATCATTCAAAAATCAATTCAATATTAGAACTGTTAAAAGAAGATAATTCGATTAAAGAGATATCCTGGATAAGATAGCTATGTCGGGGTGACCCGACTCGAACGGGCGGCCTCTACGTCCCGAACGTAGCGCGCTACCAACTGCGCTACACCCCGATAACCACAATTCTAATCAAAAAAGTCGGGGTGACCCGACTCGAACGGGCGACCTCTACGTCCCTAACGTAATGCGCTAACCAACTGCGCCACACCCCGCACTAAACTATTCGGCGAAATTAGCGCTTTTTTGTAAATATTCAAATACTTCGGGCAAGTGTATTTGCATATACTACTCAACAAGTTTAAAACGGGCCAACGGAGCCATCCGCGCCTTGTTGAGGGTAAGAGTCTTACCATCTGTTGAGAGATTGTCAACTATATGTAGAACTTCCAAAAACTCTTGTTCCAGATTGTCCGGACAAGCCATTAGCGTTGAAATACCATGTTCAAACTTTACCATCAACTGGTCAACAATCCTGTAAGGCAGGATAAGCACATTGCAGTTAGCCTTTGCTTCGGCATGCCTCTTTTTAGAATGGAAAACAATGAAATGCGTCTCCGGTTTACCTTTAATCTCTTTGCCGTTGAGTTCCACCAGTTCCCATCTTTTATCTTCAACCATTAAATTTCCCAGTTTTTTAAGAATATAAAGGTGCTCAAGATCTCCGGTAATAACATTACCTTCAAGATCGAGATGTCTTACTCTGTTTTCTTCAACTTTATATAGAGCGGAACCCTCTTCCTTTTTAATCCCATCTAACTTAATATTGTTACCCTCCCATGTGAAACTCCCCTGTAACTCATAACCTAAAGCTTCTTCCTTGCCTAAATAGTTTGTTATAAGCGTATAAGTTAGATCTTTATTAAGAGTAAGCTCAGTTTCAATTCCTTCACAATCGGCACACGGCAATACCCCATAATATACGCCGTCCCAGTCAAGTGCATTATATGCATTATGCCCATCTACAATATTATTATCTCCTTTTCCTCCGGAATTAGCGCAACTAAAAAGTGCGGACACTGTTAAAGCTATTAGTAAAAATTGTTTCATATTTTAGGATAATTAAAGAATATAAATATAGTAAATATTATTTATCTTGGCTCCCATGAAAAGAGTATTATTACCATTAATAGTTGCAGTTTCAGTAGCAGTTATATTGATACCTGTGCATATTATGCCCGCTAAACCACTCCTTCTTGGTGAAAGATTAATTGCAGGTGGAGGATGGTTGCAGATTTTTCTGGCTGTTGTTTATTCATTTTTGCTCATGACCAAGATGTTACCTTTAGAGAACAGAACAAAGTGGAGAAACAGATCATGGATTTTTTTTACAATAGTCTTTTACGGGCAACTTATTTTAGGACTTTTTGCCGATTCTCTCTTTCTTATGACCGGGAAGCTCCATTTGCCGATACCTGCAGTAATTATTGCCGGACCGGTTTACAGATTTAGCTCCTGGTTTATGCCGATGCTGTTCTTATCATCAATATTACTTTCCGGCCCTGCCTGGTGCAGCCATCTCTGCTATTTTGGAGCTGTAGATTCAATTGCTGCACACAAACGAAATAGCCCAAAAAAGAAAAGCAGGTTTAGAGAGCTGATGTGGCAAAGGAAACCTCTTTTTAGGATATATGTGTTTATTGGAGTGGTATTAATCGCACTACTGTTAAGGTTGCTTAACGGTTCACCCGGAATTGCGACGCTCTTTGCTATCCTTTTCTTTGCATTAGGTCTGTTGATAATCTTTACTGTCTCAAGGAGACGGGGGGTGATGGCGCATTGTACAATATGGTGCCCTGTGGGCACTTTGGTAAATTACCTTAAATATATCTCTCCATTTCGTTTTGTTGTGAATAGAGGCAATTGCACCTCTTGCATGAGATGTATTCCGGCTTGTAATTATGTGGCGATGAGCAGAGATGAAAAAGGAGTTTTGGTAATTGGGAACGGCTGTACCTATTGCGGGGATTGTCTTACTGCCTGTCCTCATGATGCTCTTGAGTACCAGTTTACGTGGCTTAGAGGAGAACGGGCGGAGAAACTATGGTTAGTTGTTACAATTGTCTTACACACTCTTTTTCTCACATTGGCAAGGGTTTAATATTATCCCTTTTCGGCAACAAGGACCAAAGTATTGGGCTGTAAAATTTTAAGATTTCTGCCGGATACAGAGACTATCTGATCCTGATGGAATGAGGAGAGGGTATTGATTACGCTCTCTTTTGAATAACCTAAAGCACTAGCCATCTCATCGCGTGAGAAAGGAATCTGGAATGAGTCGGAGTTGTAGAGTTTGGACAGAGTTATCAAAAGGGAGGCAACCGAACCGTTTACATTCTTATGGCTAAGTGTTATAAGCATATGCACAACACTATTTGTAACTTCTGACATCAGTTTTACTATGTTAACGGCAAATCCTCCGTTACTGCCAATCAGCTCCTCAAAGATGTCCCTCTCAATTATCCTTACCTTGGTTGTTGTGATAGCTACGGCAGAAAACTCCAGCCTTTTTTTTACGAAAGAACACATTAATCCAATAAAATCTCCATTCGTTGCAAACGCAAAGGTGGTATCTCTGCCCGATGACTCAAAATTAAGCTTTGCTATTCCCTCTTCTACAAAATAAATTTGTGAAGCCAAACTCCCCTGTTTAAGAATACTCTCTCCTTTTTCATAGGTAAGGAGGGTTGATTTTTCAAAGAGCAACCGTATTTGACTGTTATTCAGGGATGCTGCCCATTTGTAATTGGAGTCGGCAATGTAACCTTGCATATCTCCTGTTCCTGTTTGCATAAAAAATGGAATTTTACATAATTTAACATTAAAAACCCCATTCTTGTTCACCCTTTTTCTTGCAAAACAGGCTCAATTTTTGTCATGTCATATAACAAATTAATTTACAATTCATTAAATTTTAAGATTATGTCAGATATTAGATTTAGAGTCAAAGCACAGAGTGCAAATGCAGCTAAAACAGTTGTTAAAGCAAGACAATTTGAGATAATTGTTGATGAACCTGCAGATTTAGGCGGAACAGATATGGGACCAAACCCGGTGGAGTATGTATTAGCCTCTTTGGCCGGTTGTTTAAATGTAATGGCTCATTTGGTAGCAAAAGAGATGGATTTTGAACTAAGAGGAGTAGAGATAGATTTATGGGGAGATCTTAATCCCGCGCGTCTTTTTGGACAGAGTTTTGAGCAGCGCGCAGGATATAAAGAGATAGGAGTATATATTAAACCCGATTGCGATGTTGACGATGCCACTTTGGAAAAGTGGGTTAAAGCTGTAGAAGAGAGGTGCCCGGTAAGCGATAACCTCCAGAATCCTACTCCGGTGAAGATTGAGGTGAGGAGATAGGAGCCATGGAGGCTGAGCAGATTTCCAGTGAGAACTTAATTTTTTGTTCGGTTATCTGCCTCTCTTTTTCAAGTTCCATGAGGTATTGGTTTCTAATAAGATCAATACCTCTTCTTTTTTGAGTCCTGACGGTACTTGGCGCCAATCGGAATTTCTCGGCAATTTCAGATGAGGCTAAACCCTTTGACAGGAGGGATATGATTTTTTTGCATTCATTGGGGAGTTCACCCAGAGCCGTGCTGAAAAATGACTTATGTTCAATGTAAAGGGAGATTGAATTGTTGGGAAAATCATCAAAAAAACTACTACTGTCAAGAAACGAAACATCGAATAATAGCTTCCTTTGCCTTTTAACCATGTTAATGGCTTTATTACGAGTCAGTATGTAAAGGAAAGCTTTGAGCGACTCCCTGCTTTCAAACAGATTATTACTTATCCAATATTGTAGAAAAACGTCATTCACTATATCTTCGGCATCAATCTGGTGCTCAATATATCTGCCGGCATACCTGACGAGCGCTTTGCCGTAAATATGGTAGATTACATTAAAAGCCTCTTCAGTACGCTTGTTAACATTATCAATGAAGTCGTCTTTTTCATACAGAGAATACAGGTACTTGCCTGAACGGGTATTATTCATGAGCGAGAAGGAGTTTAGTCGCACAAATATATAAAAAAAGGGAGCACAATGTTCGTACTCCCTTTTTTAGTTTCTATCTGCCTCTTCTCCTTAGCCACATCATGATGTAGAATATTGCCATTGCTAAAGGCAAAATTCCGGCAAATCCCCATTTGGTAAGCTTCATACCCGAAAGACCTACAAATACTTTGTTATCTGTAAACGGCGGCCTTCTTATGTCTATTGGCACTTCGTGATCAGAAAGCCAGAAGAATGACCCCATTATAAGATTGTAATTAGAAGCTTTGACCCCTGCCCGGCCCATGCTTATCTCTCCATTGCTAATGCAATCGGCGTCACCTA
>CAYZPF010000049.1:0-16065 GCA_964479995.1 uncultured Muribaculaceae bacterium
TTCCAATGTACACTTTAGGACACGATTTTCAGCCTGAACAGATTCACGCCGCCGGGCTCCGCTATCATGGAGGAGGGCAGATAGTCAGCAAACTTAAAGAGGATGGTTATATCAACTCCTGTGCTATTGACCAACAAGAGACCTTTGCAGCAGGCCGCCTTTTTGCAAAGACAGAGGGTATAATACCTGCACCGGAATCCTGTCACGCCATAGCAGCAACCATCCGCGAAGCACAAAAAGCCAAAGAGGCCGGACGCAGTGATGTGCTGCTCTTTAACCTCTCCGGCCACGGCCTTCTTGATATGGCGGCTTATGAACTTTGATTAAGATCTTCCCTTCACGGAAAACCTTTATCCATGCGTATTAAAATAAATAGGTACATTTGAAATTTGATTCTATCAAACTACAATGGATAAAGAGAAGCTCCTGGTTAATAAATTAAAAAACGGCGACCATGGTGCCTTCATGCAATTGTATGAAGAGTACAGGTTGCCGCTTTACAGGTTTGCTTTCTCTTCACTTAATTCAAAGGAGGAGAGCCAGGACCTGGTACAAATAGTCTTCCTGAGGATATGGGAGAGACGCAATTTGATTAACCTTGACCTCAACTTTAAATCCTACCTCTACACTATAGCTAAAAATCAGGTTTATACCAATTTAAGAGCTCGCTTGTACAGAAAAATTGATGCGAAATACGATAAAGATTTGATTTCGAGTAAAGAAGTTGAATTTGATAAGATTGCATATAATGACCTTAGTACTCAGTTTGCTGTACTAGTAAATGAACTCCCGGAACGCAGGCGGCAAATCTTTTTAATGAGCCGGATGCAAAATAAGACTTACAGGCAAATTGCAAAGGAGCTCAATATCTCAGAAAACACTGTAGATACTCAAATTAGAAAATCTCTCAACTATTTCAGAAAAAAACTCAAAAATATTGATTTGTTTTTAGTATTTCTTACAATTACAGGAATTTGACTTTAGTTTCGATGGAGCTTTTACTTACGAATTGGGGTGCGTCAAAGCCGGTTGAGAAAAAATTATAGCAAAGACTTCACGGAAACCAATGTTTTAAACGTATTATATGGTGATGGGTGATTTGTGATGAATTAGTCAGAAATATTTAGATAAAAGATATGAGTAAGATTGAGATTAAGGAGCTTCTGGAAAGGTTGGCGCAAAATGGGGAGTCGAAATTTACCGGGTCTGAATTGAGGGAGTTGTATGGGATCTTTTCTGAGGAGAAGAGTAATGTAGATTTTGAGTCGTGGATTAAAGAGAAGTGGAGTGCGGTGTTTGAAGAGGATGGTGCAGAGGTGGAATTTAATAATAGTAAAGGCAGGAGCAATACATTTGTCCGTGTTTTCAGAATTGTGCGGAATGCTGCGGCTATCTTAACTATTCCGTTGATTATTGGAGTTTTATACTATTCAAGCCGCTCCGCTAAAAGCATTGAGACATTTGAATCGAATCTACATGCACTTGTAAAGATAGTTGAACCCTCTCAAGAGTATTACTCTCCTGCAGGTACTCGTTCAAAGATTATACTGGAGGACAGCACAGTAGTCTGGCTTAACGGAGCAAGCCGTTTGAAAGTAGCGTCAGATTTTGGAGGTAAAATAAGGATGGTTGAATTGACCGGAATGGCATACTTTGATGTTACTACCAATCAGGAGATTCCTTTTGTTGTGGCTGTGGGTGATATGAGCATAAAAGTTAAGGGTACAAGCTTTTCTGTCAATGGTTATGAGCCGGATAAGAGGATAGAGACTGTTCTGGTTGAAGGAGCTATTGAGATAAATTATGCCGGCAGAACTACAACACTATCTCCCTCTCAAATGGCAGTTTTTGTAAAGGGGAAAAACAGAATCGAGGTCACTTCGGTTAAAACGGAGCCCTACTCGTCCTGGAAAGAGGGCATCCTGATATTTGACAATACTCCTATGATTAAAGTGATTGAGACTCTGGAGAATGAGTATAATATTAAGATTTTTGTAACAGATCCTGCCATTATGCGCTATCAATTGCATGGTAAGCTGGATAACTGCTCAATAGCTCAAATAATGGAGTACATAGGATATACCTCTCCAATTGAGTATAAAATTGATAAAGATAAGATTACTATAAGCTTGAAGAAATAAAAAATAGAGACACAACATCCGGTTGAAAAGAGTGTCGTGTCCCTATCAACATTAATTATAATAATTAACTTAACAAATGTATGAAAAAACATTTCAAATTGCATGCTGAGCAGCAAAAATCGGCCGTTAAAGGGTGGTTTATCCTAAAATTGGCTACTGTGGCTTTAGCGTTAATGTGCCTACTCCCTTTGCAATCCTTTGCACAAGGCAAGAGAATTTCAATTGATGTTACCGAGAAACCTATGAGGGATTTTCTGGAGCAGATTGAAAAGTTGAGCGGTTATAACTTCTTTTATAATTCTCAATTGGTTAACTTGAATTACAACATTACAGTCAGTAAAAAGAATGTAGATGTGAGAGATTTGGTGAATGAGATATTCAGGAATACCAATATTGAGTATAAGATTGTTGATAAGCAGATTATCCTCTCATCAAAAGTAGTTGCCGGCGAGAAAACTGAACAAATCGGGACTAAAACCAAAGATGAGGATTCCAAGAAAATTATAACCGGAAGGATTCTGGATGAGTTGGGTCTTCCCCTGCCCGATTGCAGCGTTATGGTTGAGGGAACAACAGTTGGCACCACATCTGATAAAGATGGATTTTATGAGTTAGCAACCTCTGTAAAAGACCCGGTTCTGATATTCGGCTTTATAGGTATGAACACTCTAAAACTGAAAGCCACTACTTCAAAACTTGATGTTAAGATGACCGTATCACCTCAATCTATTGACCAGGTAGTTGTAACCGGATATCAGACATTTAAAAAATTCAACTCTACTGGTTCTCTAAGTGTGATGAAATCGGATGAGATAGACAGGCGTAGTGCCTCATCTCTGGAGCGTCTTTTAGAGGGTTCGATTCCGGGACTGACTGTATATCGTGGTGATTATCGTATCCGTGGCGGCAGTTCGCTCAATGCGGGTACCAAACCCCTGTTTATTGTTGATGATATGGAAGTTGAGTCCCTTCCAACCAATATGGATAATGTTGAAAATATCACTGTTCTCAAAGATGCGGCTGCATCTGCAATCTGGGGTTCAAGAGCTGCCAACGGAGTTATTGTAATCACAACAAAACGCGGAAAACAGGGCGACTATAGAATATCTTATTCGAATAATTTTAGAATCTCTGCAAAACCAAATTACGATGATCTGTATCGTGCAAATTCTGCAGAGCAGATATCGTATGAGAGAGAAGCCCTTGCTAATGGTATGTATTTTGACGGTTTATGGGAAAACAAAAGCGGATACTCACAATCTCTGGGATATATCCGTGATTTCTTGAAGGATAGAATATCTGAAAGTCAGATGAATAAAAACTTAGATGATCTTGCAAAACTTTCCAATAAGGATCAAATAGATGAATATTTGATTCGTAATGCTTTCACTCAAAATCATCTGATTTCCATATCGGGTGCGACAGATAAGGTTAACTACTATCTCTCCGGAAGTTATAACTCAAACATATCTTCATATGTCGGAGATAAGAGAGAATCTTTAAATATAAATTCGCGGACAAGTTACAATCTGACAAAGTTTCTAACTCTCCGTGCAGATATAAACGCAACATTCGGTAATAATGACAACGGTTACGGCAACCTTTCCTCCGGATTGTTGACTATGCTTCCCTACCAAATGATCAAAGATCCACAAGGCGCATTAGTATATGATTACACCTCATTCAATAGAGAAGCAAACAACTATTTCAAATCGGTAGGGCTTTATGAGAATGGAATAAATCTTTTAAATGAGGCCAATCTTTCCAACAATAAAAATGTTAGTACCGGCTATAAAGTACGCGTAGGATCTGATATAAAAATACTGGAAGGAGTAAACGTAGCTGTAGATTTTCAGAAAGAGAGAATAGGAACTGAGACAAAGAATGTACAATCAAGGTATTCAAACTATGTCTCCGGCGAGATTAACAGATTAACCACTATTGACGCGAATAATGTACTCACATTCAATTTACCCAATGGAGAAATTCTTGATTTACAAACCGCAAATACCGATGCTTGGACTTTAAAAGCGGTAGCAACTCTTAATCGTAACTTTGGAGAAGAGAGAAAACACTATGTTAATGCAGTAATGGGTGTTGAGGCGCGGAAACGTGTGACTACCAGTGAACAGAGACGTAAATTAGGCTATGATGATCAATTGATTTCATGGCAACCGATTAACCAAGTTCTACTAGAGAAGACAGGTGTGCCCGGATATTTTGGAAATGAAAGATATTATGCTTCCACTTATGACAGATTCGGTTATGGCGACAATAGAGAAGTCTCTACATTTGCCTCTGGGATATACACTTATGATGGTCGATACACTTTGAGTGCCAGCTTCCGTTTTGATGAATCTAATCTTTTTGGAGCCGATAAAAAATTCCGTCGTAATCCAATCTACTCATTTGGAGTCAACTGGAATATTTCTAATGAGAAGTTCTTCAACTCAGATATCATAAACACTCTGATTCTTCGTACTACACACGGGCTTACCGGTAACTTTGACCGTTCCGGTTCAACAACCCCGATAATGGTAGCCAGTCGTTCATATTTAGCTTCTGTAAATGGCTATATCACACGTATTACCACACCTCCAAACCCTTTTTTGAGATGGGAGAAAACCGAAAATACTAACTTCTCTGTTGAATTAGGTCTGTGGAATCGCCTTCACACAACTGTAGATATCTACTTTAATCATAGCAAAGACTTGTTAGGTAATCAAATATTAGATCCAACAACCGGATATACAACTGCACGAGTAAATGCTGCAAACATGAAAAACAGAGGTATTGAAGTTGCAATGTCCGGAGATATTGTGCGTATGAAATCTTTCATATGGGATGCCTCCTGGATTTTCGCATATAATAAAAATCATATAACCAATAACAAGATATCCGATGGTGCACCTGCGATTAATCGTGTAACAGGAACTACAAAATTTGTAGAAGGATACCCTCGTGAAGCTCTATGGAGCTATCGCCCAGCCCCTTTTGATGAGTTTGGAAACCCTATGCTCTACGGGAAAGATGATGTATTGGTTAAAAATGCAACAATCGAATCTTTGATTTCAACAGGAACATATCAGCCGAAATACAATGGCAGCCTCTCTTCCGGTCTTCATTATAAAACATTAAGTCTTAATTTCATGTTCGTTTATAACTTTGGACATCAATTTAGGATGGGTTATCCGGATATGAATCCTATGAATAGTTACAGCAGCCTTAACAAACTTGTAGCTAACAGATGGTCTCAAACAAATAAAGATAGTGATATTCCGGCAATGGTTACATGGGAACATTTTTATGATGGAAGAGAACGTGCGGCAATTTATTCAACGAACAGTATTAGGAGCGGTGATTTTATTCGCTTGAGAGAGATACTCTTTAATTATGAATTACCGGAGTCGATACTTAAAAAATCACCATTTAAGCGTGTAAGTCTCACAGCACAAGCCAATACTTTATGGTTATGGACTGCAAATAAAGAGAATTTGGATCCGGAAGCAATCGAACCTATTAAAGGAGGATTTTCGCTTAGAGAACCAAAGAGCTTTACATTTGGAATAAAACTTGATTTTTAATATAAAATACAGAAGTTATGAAACTCACAAAATATATAACAGCATTGGCACTTCTATTATTTATCACTTCTTGTGACAAATTCCTGGATGTTGTTCCCAAGGGTAAGGTAATTCCCAAAACTACAGATGATTATGATGGAATGGTGAAAGATCCGGCACATTCAAGTGCGGTATATCCATTGCCCGATATCTCTGCAGACTCTTTTGAAATGCCGGCATCTTCTCTCAATTCTGCTATTAACAGCTCGTCCGGGAAGGCCTATTTTTGGATGCCAACATTTTATAAAGATGAGGAGGATGATTCCGGTTGGAATAATCCGTATAAGGTTATTTACACAATGAATGTGGTTATAGCAAATGTAATGGACTCGAAAGATGGCACTCTTGAGACAAAGAGGAGGGTGATGGCAGAAGCAAAAGTAAATAGAGCCTATTATCACTGGATTATTCTCAGCCAGTATGCGCCGGCATATGATAAAGCCACAGCGACCAAAGACTTAGGAATCCCATTAATGTTGATGCCAAATTTTGAAGCAAAACCATCAAGGTCAACTATGGGAAAAACATTAGAGGCAATATTGGATGATTTAAATGTAGATCCTTCTTGGTTGCCAACATCGGGGGAGCCGGGTAATCTTTACAGAGTAACACGCCAATCTCTTCATGCCTTAAAAGCTCGCGTCCATTTCTATATGTATAACTATGATCTTGCTGCAGCGGAGGCAGACTTAGCATTGGCTATAAATAACAGACTTGAAGACTTCAACACCTATACTTTTATAAATCCGGCTTTGCCAACAAGCGGGGTAAAGAACCGTTCTGTCTATATTAACTCGCCTGAAGTTTTGATGTACAGAGGAAGCGGCTTTGGTACGATGAGTTCAATATTCAATGTAAGTGGTAAACTCGAGACATTGTACACCTCAGATGATTTTCGTCTAAAGTTCGGCTTTAGTAATATAGCCCGAAATGGCAAACCTACAGATGACGGGGAGAAAAGGGCAATTCAGGAGTTTACTGCGCTTATCGGTGTTCCGGAGATGATGTTAATCAAAGCAGAAGCTTTGGCTCGTAAGGGGGATGCAGGGGCTTTGACAATAGTTAACGACCTTCGCCGTAAACGTATTGATGCTACCAAATATGCACCTTTGACGGGCTCCGGTAAAGACGTTTTGTTAAGAATTGTTACGGAAGAACGGGAAAGGGAGCTTGCATTCTATGGGTTGAGATGGATGGATATGAAGAGACTGGGCAAGGAGGGTTTATTTACAACTACTCTTGTTAGAACAAACAGCACATCTACAAGTACTCTTGCTCCCAATTCACCGTTGTATGCATTTCCAATACCTCCAAAGGCAATGCAATACAATCCCAATCTGGTTCAGAACGAGCGTTCGAAATGAGGTTAATATTAGCAACGATATTCTTTATAATTACCTTAGGGGCAGAGGCTTCTGTCCCTAAGGGTTATAAAATTTCGGGTGAAGCAGAGGGGTTATCCGGTAGAATGGTTTATTTGGCATGTACAAGAGGAGGTTTCCAAATCATTGATTCTGCAAAAATTGTGGATGGGAAGTATCTGTTTGAAGGTGATTCGATAATTACCGACCGTTACTTTATTCGTTGCAGGCCACATAGTGTAGATCTAATTCTTGAGCCAGGAGCGGATATTCATATCAAGGAGTTCAACCGGAATAAGATAGAAATTAGAAAAGGTGGAGAACAGTTGCTTCTTAATCAATACTACAACTTTCTCCCCGAATTGGAACTGGACGAAAGATCGTTTGTTTTGAGAGAGTCGAAAAGAGTAGAGTACATCTTACATAATCCTAAAGGTATGGCGGCAATAGTTGCAGCAGCCGAGTGTTTGATGCCTACATATAAGCAGATGGAGACGATTTTTTCTTTGATAGATACTATCTCTTATCGTCACACTTATACATATAAAGATTTGGTGGAAAAGCGCAAGGCATTAGCAGGTAAATGGATGGTTGGCAAGACAGCTCCCGGATTTACAGCTCAAAGCATTGATGGAAAAAGTATAAACCTATCTCAATTCAGAGGTGAATATCTTCTGTTGGATTTTTGGGCATCCTGGTGCGCGCCATGCCGTGAAAAGGGTAGAGTGATAGCTAAAAATATTGATAAGCTAAAAGCTCTCGGCATAACAGTTATCTCATTGAGTATGGATGATGACAAAACAAGATGGATGGATGCGAGCGAGAAAGATGGTATAACCTGGATGAATCTCTCAGACTTGAGAGGATTGAAAAATAGCTCAATTGCTGCTGATTATCGCGTTACCTCTGTCTCGAGATTCTTTTTGATTGACCCTAATGGATATATAGTCAGTCAAGATCCCTCTCTTTACGATATCTTAAAGGGTAATCTTTCCCCGGAATCGGATGTTGACTGGAAATAAAATTTATTCCCAATTTACCTTACAAAAGTTTCCCATGTAGGTCGCCGGCAAGTTGCCGCTCTGCTGAGGTTTTTCATGTAGGTCGCCGGCAAGTTGCACTCTGCCAGAGCTAAGTTTGAAACAGATAAAAATTACAGATTATGAGAAAAATACAAAAAATTCTATTTACAATTACAATTTTATTAATGGCTAATCTAATGATTGCCCAGACAGATGTTATAATCAAAGGGACAATTAAAGGACTTAACGGAAATACGGTTAATCTTATGAATCGGGCTGCTCAAATTATTGCTACAGGAGTAAGCAATGGAGACAATTATGAAATAAAAACAAAAATGGAGATAGGAGATGGGCGTTTTCACATGATTTATGTACCATCTGTTGGCAAATATGGTGACTTACGGCATCATCCGCTTATTTTCTTTATGATGGGAGAAAAAACAATTGAGATTAATGGTGAGATAATGAGTGAACAATGGCTTGGAGATGAATTTTTACGCTATAAAATTGACAAGCAAGAGATTATTGGCTCAAAAATTAATGATGAGAAAGATAGAATCCAGACAGAAACGCCTTATCGTGAGGCAATAGCCAAAGAATCAAAAATACAGAACAAACTATTCTTTACATACAATAACGAAGAGGGGGGTATGACAGATGAAAATTTAAAACTCCTTAAAGAATCTGGGAATAAACTAAATGAGCTGTACACATTAAGTAATAACTATTATATTGAAAACATAGCAAATAACGGTAAAAGCATTGCCTATGCAGGACTGATGAACGAATGGCACAGAAATTCTCCGGTAGAGACTTTAGAAAAGATTTATAATATGTTTGACCCAAGTATAAGAAATGTGGGAGCTTTGGTTGATTTGAAGGCAAATATTGATAGAAAGAGAGGTGCAACTCCCGGAGGTTTGGCACCCGATTTTACACTCCCTGCTTTAAATGGAATGATGGTTACACTCTCTTCGTTTAGAGGGAAATATGTATTGATAGATTTTTGGGCTTCGTGGTGCGGACCTTGTATCAAAGAGATGCCTCATGTTATTTCTATTTATGAAAAATACAAAGATTCCGGTAAACTGCAGATTATTGGAGTTTCTACTGACAGAGAGGAGGATAAATGGAGAAAAAAAGTTGCAGAGTTAGGTGTTGATAAACAATATTTACAACTAATAGACAAGGGAGGTGAAACCGTTATGAAACCTTATGATTTTCAAGGTATTCCTTACTTAGTTATTATTAGTCCTGATGGTAAGATTTTGGATATCAACCTAAGAGGCCAAAGATTAATAGATACCATTGATAAGTATATGCAGAAATAATTTAACCTGGCAGATTTTAATGCTTTCTTGAATGAAAAATACGGCAAGAATGAAAATCCCGAATTTATGAGTAAATTAAAAGCTATGTTTTAGAAGGCGGGATGCAGCTTCTGCCAAAATTATTTGGATTTTAATTAAATGTAAAGTATATTTGTCATATTGTACTATATACTTTACATTTTAAATTAATAATATGGGGAAAAATCAGCTTGACTTACCTTTATTACCAACACCTTATAGGAAGATTGCTCTTGGGCTATTGATATTAAGTGTTCTATTTGTAGTAGTAACCAAAACAGAAATGTTGCTTATTGACAGGGGTACTGTAAAGACAATTTCAATGACTGGTATTCTTGTCTCGCTATTGGTTTTAGCATTGACAAAGAATAAGATAGAAGATGAGTTAACTTCACGAATCAGATTAAGAGCTTTTGCCGGCTCTTTTATTTTTGGGGTAGGATATACAATTGTTTGGCCTTATGTTAATATAATATTTCGGGATAGTTTCTTTTCAGAGAAGGGATCGACAGAGCTTTTACTGGCAATGTTCATCTTTTATTTTTTGATCTGTTATTTTATGTTAAAAAAGCGGTAGTGATAAATTCAATTAAGATAGAAAGAGCCATAAGGAATATGACACAAGAGGAATTAGCAAATAGAGTAGGCGTTTCGCGACAAACAATAAATTCTATTGAAAAGAACAGGTATATACCTTCGACAGTGCTGGCCTTAAAAATATCAAAAGAATTTGATAAGACTGTAAATGAAATATTTGAGTTGGAAGAGGAAGATTAATGAATATTGTTCATAGTCTTGTGTAACCGATAATTTTACTTGGTACGGTGTGCAGCTTCGTTTATGAGGTGTTGAAAAATACCGAGGAATGTGTCGATTCCGTTTGCGGTAAAACCTTCCGGGTGAAACTGGACGCCGTAAATTTTTGTACTCCCTATCTTCTCTATGGCCTCCACCACTCCGTCGGGAGAGCGGGCGGTAATGCGGAATCCGGAGGCAATATCTTTAACTGCCTGATGATGGTATGAGTTGACTGAAACTTTCTCAAGCCCGGTCTGTTTATGCAGCAAAGAGCCTTTTTCAATTTGTATTGAGTGTGTCCCGTGGTATCGGGGAGCCTTTTGATTATGATTGATATTTGAGCTCTTAATCTGTGACGGGATATCCTGATAAAGGGTCCCGCCAAAGGCAACATTTAATAGCTGATGCCCTCTGCAAATTCCAAGTACGGGTAATCCGCGCGATATGGCCATCCTGACAAGAGCTATATCGAACGAATCCCGCTCCGGCGCCAGCTGTCCCAAAGCTTGCACAGGCTCTTCACCATACCATCTGAGGGGGTCCAAATCTTCTCCACCTGTCATTATTAGCCCGTCAATTCTGTCCAACATGTTTGAAATCAATGCAGTATCCTGAGTTAACGGTAAAACCACCGGCACTCCTCCTGCTCTTATAACAGATTCTACATAGGTAAGCGGAACCGAGGTTGCTACCCCTTCTCCCCAGGTAGAAGAGATGCCAATAACAGGTTTTTTCCCTTGCTGCCCATAAAGAGATATTGTGAATAAAGAGGATATGGCAATAAAAATGAGAGCTGTAATTAATGTACGTTTTCTCATAGTCATGAATTTTAGATAGCTACTTAAAATAGAGACAGATATCTGCGCTACTAACAAAGATAATAGAAAATGGAGATCTAATTGCTATATTTGTTAATCAAATTTAAATGGTATGGCTAAAGTTAAGAGGGGATGGTTCTGTACATCATGTGGAAATGAGAGCGCCAAATGGATGGGAAGATGCCCGGCTTGCGGAGAGTGGAATAGTTTAAAAGAGGAGATTATCTCTAAAGATACGGGAAGCGGTGCCAGGGGAATGAGTTTTTTATCTGACCGTACCCCAAAGCCACAACTCCTTTCACAGGTGAGCTATACGGATGAACATAGAATTTCCCTTAAAAACAATGAATTAGATAGAATATTAGGTGGAGGTTTGGTACCCGGATCAATGGTTTTAATTGGAGGTGAACCGGGCATTGGAAAGTCAACCCTTTCATTGCAGATTCCTCTCCATTGCGCCGAACTTAAAACACTCTATGTTTCGGGGGAGGAGAGTGCCAGGCAAATTAAGCTGCGCGCTCAACGGTTGGGCGGTATCCATGATAATTGCTACATTCTTTGCGAGACATTGCTGGAAAATATTTTGGATAGAGCTGCAGAGGAGCTGCCGCAACTGATAATTATTGACTCTATTCAGACTATTTACTCTCAAGTTATTGAAAGCTCACCCGGTTCTGTAACGCAAGTCAGAGAATCGGCTGCCGCACTACTTAAATTTGCTAAAGAGACCAATACTCCAGTAATTATAATTGGGCATATCACTAAAGATGGCATGATTGCCGGACCAAAAGTTCTGGAACACATTGTAGATGTCGTACTCCAGTTTGAGGGAGATACCCGCCACTCATACAGAATCTTACGAAGTATTAAAAATAGGTTTGGATCTACGGCAGAGCTGGCAATCTTCGAGATGATAAATACAGGACTGCGCGAGGTTAGCAACCCTTCGGAGATGCTTATTCCAATGCATAAAGAGAATCTCTCCGGTATTGCAGTTGCCGCCATGCTCGATGGTACACGCCCTTTTCTTATCGAGACTCAGGCGCTGGTAAGTACTGCTGCTTATGGTACTCCACAAAGATCTGCTACCGGTTTTGATGTAAGACGGATGAATATGCTTCTGGCAGTTTTGGAGAAACGAGCCGGATTCCATCTTTCGGCCAAAGATGTTTTTCTCAACATGGCCGGAGGACTTAAAGTTACCGACCCTGCATGCGATATGGCTGTTGTTTGCGCCATTCTCTCTTCAAACTTCGATGTTGCAATTTCACAACGAATCTGCTTTGCCGCCGAAGTAGGCCTCAGCGGTGAGATTCGCCCTGTTGCCCAAACCGAACGTCGTATTGCAGAGGCCGAAAAACTTGGCTTTGAAAAGATCTTTATCTCTACATTCGGGAAGCCCGCCGTTAAAAAAGCCCAAACAATTGAAATTGTAGCAGTACAAGATATTCCGGAACTTGTAAGGAAGCTGTTTAAGTGATATGGCTTTGACCAATTTGACTGTCAGATCAGAGTATAAAAAAGAGAGAGACACCCAAAACGCTTAAAATAGCTCCTATCACCTCAATAAGTGAGACTTTACGTTTGTAAAGTAGAATGTAAGGTATTAGAATTATTACGGGAGTTGTGGCCATAATGGTTGATGCTATCGCAGTATTGGTATATTGAACAGCCATTAGCGAGAGCGAAACTCCCACAAAAGGTCCGAAAATTGCTCCCATAAAGATAGCGCTTACAGCTCTCCGGTCTTTCAAACCGGCGCGAAAAACGGTAACTCTTTTTGTTAGAAGTATTATTAGTGAAAAACCTACCAATCCAGTAATAATACGTATCTGTGTAGCGGCGAACGGAATATAGCCGGCAACTTTTAATCCTTGTGCCGAAGCTGCGTAATGGTTCATACCAATCTTGCTTAAAACAATACCTAATCCTTGCCCCAAGGCACCGCCCAATCCGAGCAATACCCCTTTAATGGGTAGTTGGATGTGAATATCTTTTTTTGCACCTCTCTTCAATATAGAGATAGCTATCCCGGTGAGTGTTACTGTCATACCTAAAAGACCCATTGGAGAAAGCTTTTCGCCAAGCATCAGCCATCCGAAAAGAGCGGCAAACGGCGGAGCAAGAGTCATTAAAAGCTGTGAAAAACGAGCTGTAATTAAGATATAAGAGTAAAAAAGGCATAAGTCTCCAAAGACAAAACCCACCAGCCCGGAGAGAGACATCCAGAGCCAAGTCTTGCCATCGGCAGCTGCAGGAAGGAATGAGCCGGTAGTGAAGTAGAGCAGGCCTCCCAGTAAGAAGAGAGCAAAAAAGAGCCTGAGCAGATTTACTGTTAAAGATCCTATTCTGTTACCTGCAAATTCAAAGAAGAGAGCGGTAAGAGTCCATGAGACAGCTACTGCAATAGCAATCAGTTCACCAAAATATTGTTGCATTAATTTTTAATAAATAGAAATATATTCTGCAAATGTAAAACATTGATTTTAAAAATAAACTTTCTGGAGCTTCTAATTGTTTAAAATTCAAACAATGGTAAATCTATTAATAGTAATACCATCGCTATGTATTTGTTAAGAGAGGTTAAACAAGATGGAAAAGGAGAAGCCGCATGTACATATATATGATTCACAGGGAAGGCAACTTTGCTGTACGCAGGCCGAAAAGATCTACATAAAGGCAGGAGCAAAAGAGCTTTTAAAACACAATCATGGAGATAGGCACGTTCACGGGCATAAAGTCAAAGATACTCACGAACACGTTCATAGCCACAGTTTAGAGGACAAAAATTTATTCCAGCTTTTTTTACCGGCTATTATCTCTTTTGTGGTTCTTTTTGCTGCACTATTTCTTGATCACCTTATAAAACCGGATTGGTTTAATGGATGGATGAGGATTCTCTGGTACACATTGGCTTATATTCCTGTTGGTGTTCCGGTTTTAAAAGAGGCGCTTGAGAGTATTATTCATGGTGAAATTTTTTCTGAATTTTTTCTCATGGGGATTGCCACTATCGGCGCTTTTGCTATTGGTGAGTATCCCGAGGGAATGGCTGTAATGCTCTTCTACTCAATTGGAGAGGTTTTTCAAACTATGGCAGTTTCCAGAGCTCAAAACAGCATCAAATCTCTATTGGACGAACGCCCCGATGAGGTAACTCTTTTAAAAGATAATGAGCCTGTTATCATTAAAGCAGCCGATGCTGCCACAGGTGATATAATTTACCTTAAACCGGGAGAAAAGCTGGCTCTTGATGGCGAGCTTCTATCTGCAAGTGCCATCTTTAACACATCTGCTTTAACTGGAGAGAGCATGCCCGAAATCAAAAAGAACGGAGAAACAGTGCTGGCAGGAATGATTAATATAAATTCACCTGTAACTATAAGGGTGACAGCTATATATGAGGAGAGTAAATTGAGCAAAATCCTTGCTTTGGTTCAGGAAGCCACCTCTCAAAAAGCGCCTACCGAACTCTTTATAAGAAAGTTTGCAAAAGTTTACACTCCAATTGTAGTTTTCTTAGCAATAGCGATTGTTGTTGTTCCGGCGCTTTTTGCAGACAATTACATCTTTAGTGACTGGCTTTACAGGTCTCTTATTTTCCTTGTTATCTCATGTCCCTGTGCATTGGTAATAAGCATTCCTTTGGGCTATTTTGGAGGTATAGGAGCTGCCAGCCGTAAAGGAATTCTGTTTAAAGGAGGAAATTATTTGGATGCCTTAGCAGCTATTAAGAACTTGGTTGTAGATAAGACAGGTACTATGACAAAAGGGGTTTTTACAGTTGAAAGTGTAGAGATAGGAGTAGAACATGATGCTGCAAAGATATTGAAGAGGGTTAATGCTTTGGAGGGTAACAGCACCCATCCGGTGGCAACAGCGATACATCAATATGTGGGGGAGATTGATTACTCTATAGCATTTGAAGAGGTTGAGGAGATAGCCGGATTGGGTTTGAGAGGTGTAATTGACGGTAAAGAGCTTCTTGCAGGGAACTTTAAATTATTGGAAAGGTATGGTGTAGATTATTTTAATGATTCCGGTACGGATACCCTTAACGGCAATACCATTATAGCAATTGCATTCGATAAAACCTATGTAGGGTCTCTTTCGATTGCAGATTCAATCAAACCAGATGCTATTGAGGCGGTCTCTCTGCTTAAAAAAATGGGAGTGAATGTTACTATGTTGAGTGGTGATAAAGAGAGCGTTGTAAAGAGTGTAGCATTAAAATTGGGAATTGAACAAGCGTTTGGTGATTTATTGCCGGCAGATAAGGTAAGCAAGGTACAGGAGATTAAAAGAAGTGGGGAGAGTGTCGCTTTTGTTGGAGATGGAATAAATGATGCCCCTGTAATAGCTTTAAGTGATGTGGGAATAGCAATGGGTGGTCTGGGAAGCGATGCTGCCATTGAGATTGCCGATGTGGTAATTCAAGATGATATGCCAAGCAAAATTGCCACAGCAATTAAAATCGGGAAAGAGACCAAAAAGATAGTTTGGCAAAACATCCTGTTTGCCTTTGGTGTAAAAGTAGCCGTATTAATCCTTGGCGCCGGCGGTCTGGCAACAATGTGGGAAGCCGTTTTTGCCGACGTAGGTGTCTCTCTGATCGCTATCCTCAACGCTGTTCGAATTCAACGCAAATAGAATTTAATTTTTCTAACACCTCTTTCGCCATACTATCCATTTTTGAGAAGGCAAACCACGCTACTCCTTGCTCATTTAACCTCCTAATTTCAACCTGAGAGCTTGACTTTGCCAGAGTTTTTTGAATAAAAAATTACTCATTGTCCAGTGAGGTTGCTCCCTGCACATAGCTGCCGGCTCAACCCTAACTCTGCCAGAGTTTTTTCATATTCTCTGATTATCAGTATTTTAGCTTTTTAAAGCGTTCGGATTTTTTAATTTTTTTAGGGTTAATCACCAGGTAATCAAATCGTTTTAAAAAAC
>CAYZPF010000050.1:0-15665 GCA_964479995.1 uncultured Muribaculaceae bacterium
TATTATCTCATTTTATTGTAACTTTTAAAATGTACCGTTATATTTGACGCTTACGTTATAACTGACCTTTTATCAGCCTTACTAGGCTCAAATATCCTACCAAGTTTTTCAGCTCGATTTATCCTTTCTTCTTCTGCAGAATAGCACATATACCAACCTTAAAGAAACATTATGAAGTTGTCTAACTTTTCCATCCGTAAATACAATTTCGGAATAACCTTATATGTATTTACCCTTTTCTAAGGTCTGAATGGAGACCTCACAGGGTCATTGCATTTTCCTTCTTGACATACCGGGTGCTTACACTTGATAAGCTGTAATAATTCGGATAGCTCTTGGAATTATTACCTTAGGACTTCCCATCTTTTTCGCATAGTCGTCAACTTACCCTGCCACATTGCACTTCACACTTTCGTATTCCGGTCTGTTAATCCGCATATGAGCCTCTCGGTCAATTCACATCTCCTTCAGACATTACCTCACGATAATGCCCTAGACTAGGCTTTCTGTGCTATGCTATCATCCACAGAGAAGGTCTTTCACCTTCGAGAACTCCAACATTTCCAATCCCTAGACTTGTTATTACCCTTTAGGTATCATCGTCCTTGATTTTAATATGTTGGATTTAGCAGGTATTTGCCCGCTAATATGCAACTGCCTGTCGCACTAAAATGTCCTCATCTATAAAAGATGGGACATTTTGCTATTTACGGATATATTACAAAAAATTAATATATTCACTCCAAGATTTGATGCTTTCGGATATTATAAAATTTCAGTAATATAAAATTTACATGGTTTTTAGTTAAATTTGTTGAAATTTATGATATTATTATATATAATGTATGCAGTGTAAACATAGGTGACACTGTATACATAATTATGAACTAAATCTGTAACTTGCTTAGTATTTCTTAACAAATGTCGGTATAAATGCACTATTTTCACTAAGTGAAATTAGATACTGAGAGTTTGTCGTGGCAGTTAGAATAATATCAAAAAGGAGTGTTTATAATGTACGAACCTATAGCAATTGTCGGATGTGGCTGTTTATATCCTCCTGATTCATTTTCATTAGATAAATTTTTTAAAAATGTAATTAATGGAACTGAGGGGATAAGACAGATTGATAAAAAGTTTTGGGAACCAGAGAAATATTACAATCCTGATCGTACTATAGCTGACAAAACATATTGTAAGCAAAGTGGTTATTTGGATCCATTTGATGTACCAACAGAACTACTAACTGAAATTCAATTATCAAAAAAAATCTATAATTCTTTTAACCGAACACAAAAAATGGTTTTGCATACTATTTTGCAAGCATTGTCTTCTGCTGGTTATTCATTGGAAAAAATTAGAAATGCTGGTTTATTTATTGGTAATATGCTTGGTGATCCAGTAACTGCCGATTATATTCTTTATAAGAAAGGCGAAGAATATCAAAAATTGGTTTATGAAAAATTATCTACTAAGTCTCTTCCAGATAAATTAAATTCATGGTCAAACCAATTCAATACTAAATTAAAGCAAAAGTTCAATACGAGCAATGAGTTGAACAAAACTGCATTTCTTTCTGCTTTGGCAAGCGAAATTGCAGATGTCTTAAACCTAAATCAAATATCAATGGTGGTTGATGGTGCATGTTCAGGAAGTCTCATTGTAATTGATGAGGCTATTAAATGTATCCATCAAAATAAGATTAATCTATTTATTGTAACTGGAGTATTAGGGAATATGGGGGTTTCAGGGAATGTTGCTTTTTCTAAAGTTGGAGGCCTTTCTGATAAACCTTCAGTCCCACTTGACGAAAGGGCAAGAGGTTTAACTCCAGGAGAGGGAGCAGGTTCAATTATAATTAAGAAATTAAAAGATGCGTTGAATGATGGAGATACTATATTTGGGGTCATAAGAGGAAGTGGTGTAGCTAGTGATGGTAGCGGTCAATCCATATATGCACCTAGTACAAGAGGACAACATGCAGCTATGCGTAAATCCTTGGACAGAGCAAATATGACAATGAGAGATATAGATTATGTTGAAATGCATGCCACAGGCACCCCTGTTGGAGATAAGGTTGAAGTAAAGTCAATATTGCAATTGTGTGAAGAGGATACAATACAAAAACCTATTGCTATCGGGTCTATAAAATCACAAATAGGTCATTCTTTTTCAGGTGCCGGAATGGCAAATTTATTTAAAGTATTATTAGCAATGAAGGAAAATATATTACCACCAACACACAAATTTAATTTCTTACCCCATGAATTGGGGGATGTCTCACATTTTGTGTGTGTAAATAACAAAGTGAAAGAGTGGAAAAATCTTTCTGAGAATCCTCGTCGTGCATTGGTTAACGCCTTCGGATTTGGCGGAATTAATGCCAATATACTTCTAGAGGAATTTAAACCAAAATATCATCATGAATTAATAGAAAATTTTAAGCAAGATATCCCTAATTCAGTGGTAGCAAGAAAATATGCTGTAATTAGCTATGGATATTTTGATGAAGAAAGCAGTAAGGGTGACTTTGTTTTTCCATTTATTAAGTTTAAAATTCCACCATTAATTTCTAATAAATTAGATGAAGCACAACGAATGGGATTATTAGGAGTATCTAATGCATTGGAAAGAGAAGAAATCAATATACCAAAGGAAAAGACAGGTGTTTTTGTTGGCAGTATTTTTGGTCTGAAAAATGCATATTTTTCCGATTTGAGAATTCGCAGTGTTGAATATACAGCTATATTAAAGGAAATTTTAGGAGATACATTAAGTGATAAAGAATACCAAGATTTAGAGGAAGAATTTAAAAGCAACTTTGATACTGTAGAAGAGGATACGTTGCCAGGCTATATGGACAATATTATAGCAGGCCGAATAGCAAATCACTATGATACGCAAGGAATTAACGCAACATATGATATGGATATAGGATCATTTGTAGCCGCTTTACATCAGGGACTGATGAGTTTAAACAATAATGACAATGACTTAATTATAGTAGGTGCTGTTAATTGCAATGATATGGATGAATTCTACCAAATATATAAGGAAGCTGGTTCAAGTGGCTGTAAAGTTCGTAAAGGTGCCTGCTTTTTTATCGTTAAAAGAGAAGAAGATGTACAGCCTAGTGATAAAGTTTATGCTTATATTACGGAATCTAAGTTCAATAAAACAAGTGTAAAGAAAAATCAAAACAACGAAATGGATTATATGGGAGCTACTGAAGCATTTGTACTTCTAGAAAAAATTATAATGTATAATGAACAGAAAAAAAGCATTAAACATACATCGGCAACATTATCAGGACGCAGTTTTACTTATGATATTATTCCTGAGTGCTGTAAAGACAGTATTGTAGATCAAGATAAGTATTTTACTTTTTACACAAAAGATACAGATTTATCTGTCATTATTCAATCACTGGAAAATATATATTCAAAAAAGGAGATTCTCCAAAGTGATATAAAGGAAAAATCTCAAGTAGCAATAGTATTTAGAGATTATGAAGAGTTAGCTGATCAAATTGATTTTCTTAAAAAAATCAATAAAATTTAATGAGAGGGAGGATACCATGATAAAATCTAAAGGCATCAATACAATGATTAATGAAGCTACATCCTATATTTTTGAAGGTAAAAAGAGAGGAAATTATGTTTTTGAACCTAATTTTGAAGCATCACAAAAAGGCACTTCTTTTATAAAAGGTAATGAGGTTGTTATGCTAACCTCTAATAATTACTTGGACTTATCAACTCATCCTGAAATTATTAAAGCTGAAAAGAAAGCACTAGAAGAATATGGGACAGGAACCTGTGGAGCTAGACTTCATAATGGTACGACAACTTTACATACACAGTTAGAAGAACGTTGTGCTGAATTTTTCAATACAGAGGCAGCTGTTATTACAAGTGCTGGATATTTGGCAAATCTTGCTGCCATATCAGCTGTCGCAGCAGGAGACGAATCCATGATCATTACAGATCAGCTAAACCATATGAGCATTGTAGATGGAAATACTTTGTCTGGGGCAAAAATCAGGATTTTTTCTCATAATGATACTGATAAATTAAAATATATTTTAGAGAAAAATCAAGATTGTGATAAAAAATTAATTGTAGTAGAAGGAGTATATTCTATGGAAGGTGATTTAGCACCCTTGGATAAAATAATAGAACTTGCTGAAGAGTTTGGGGTAAGTGTACTAGTAGATGAAGCACATTCTATGGGATTTATAGGGAAAAATGGCCGAGGTGCATCAGAGCTATTTGGAGTAGAAGACAAAGTCCATATGAGAATGATTACTTTCAGTAAATCACTTGCAAATGTTGGAGGATGTATTGCAACAGATAAAGAAACAGCTTTATATATTAAACACAATGCAAATGCTTATATTTTCAATGCCAGCATGCCACCTGCTATAGCAGCTGGAGTATTAAAGGCTTTTGATGTGATTGAAAAGGAAAAATATAGGGTTGAAAAACTTTGGGAAAATACTATTCGATTTAGAGGTGGATTGATGGAAATGGGATTTGATACTATGGGTAGTACATCTCCTATTGTCCCAATATACATTGGAGATGATCAAAAAAACATGGATATAACCAAGGAGCTATTGCAGGAAGGTGTCTATATAGCAACTGCTATTTTCCCTGCAGTACCCAAAAATGAAAGTAGGTTAAGAGCTACAATTACTGCTTCTTTAAGTGATGAACAAATTGATTATGCATTAGATAAAATAGAAAAAATAGGGAACAAATATAACTTAATCTAATAATTTAGAAAGAAGGTGTAGATTATGGAAATACTAAATCTTGATAATCAGTATACACAACTGATGGAATTAAAAGGGATTATAGTTCGAAATGGGAACATTTCTAATAAGGGAAAAACAACGATAATGTTTCCTGGTCATGGTTCACAGTATTCAAACATGTTATTTCAGTTACGTAATGATTATGAAGCTATAAAAATCACATTAGATAAAGCTGATGACATTTATTTTTCAATGGCAGGTAAATCCCTGACTAGTAATTGGACTGACGAGTTAATTAATGAAGCTGTTGTATTGCAGCCTTCTATTTATACTGCAAATATGGGAATGTACAATCTTTTGAAAGAAGAAAGAATTTCCGGAGATTTTTTAATAGGTCATAGTTTAGGAGAAATCTCTGCATTGGTTGCAGCGGGTACAATGTCTTTTGAAGATGGATTTAGAATTTGTTATCAAAGAGCAAAAGCACTTGACAAATTAGCTCTACAAAACTCTGGGAAAATGGTATCAATTATGGAAAACCCTAACGAAGATTATATTAGAGATTATCTATCCAAAAATACAACTAGCAGAGTAAGCATTGTAAATTCACCTAGTCAATTTGTTATCTCTGCAACAGATAAGGAAATAGAAAACTTAAAACTAATATGTGAGGAAAGACAAATTACTTATCACGTACTTCCTATACTTATTCCATTTCATTCTCCCTTGCTTAAGGAAGCAGCGGATGAATATTATAATCAAATCAAGGATATAAAATTCCTACCTAATAAAGTACCTGTTTATTCAACCATTGTTGAACGCTTTTATGAACCTGAAGACTTTAATGGCGATAATATGCCTAGAATACTATCATCTCAGCTGATTATGCCATTTAATTTTGAAAACTGTGTGAGAGAACTATATAATAGTGGAACTAGATTATTTATCGAATGTGGACCTAAAAATATTTTAACAAAACTTGTTAATAAAATAATAGATGATTCAGACAAAATAGTGGCAAATATGAACTCAGCAAAAGAAGACGAAGGATTAGCTATAGAAAAATTCAAAGCTAAAATTACTGTTAATATGTTCAATAAGGAAGGGAGGAATCATACAATGAATTCTACACTATTAGATATTGTATCAATGTTTACAGGGTATCCAACTAATATTATCGACAAATATATTTCACAAAGTGAAGATTCAAATTTTACAAAGGCTCTTGCTATAAGTTCTGAAACTGAAAAAGAAATTATTAAACATTTTAATGAAGTATTTCTTAATGACAAAGCAAATGATTTAAATTCCATTATATTGAACGAAATATCAGCAGATACAAAATTCGTTCCCAAAGAAGAGAAAAAAGTAGTAGCAAATAATGTTGTAATAGAAGACGTAATTGCTTATATCAAGAAGATTATAAGTGAAAAAACAGGATATCCAGTTGAGATTTTAGAGGAAAAAGCTGATTTGGAGGCTGACCTTGGTATTGATTCCGTAAAGCAAGCTGAAATTATTGGCAAGGTAAGAGAGTATTATGGTTATGAGTTGGATGAAGGTGTCAAATTAAAGGATTATCCTAATATTTTATTAATTGGCGAATATGTAGTTGATAAAATCAATAGTACTGCATCTTCTGATTCTGTCAGTGAATCTGAAAGTGAGTCCTTTGAAAATAACAATGAAGCTGTTACATTGAACGAAATATCAGCAGATACAAAATTCGTTCCCAAAGAAGAGAAAAAAGTAGTAGCAAATAATGTTGTAATAGAAGACGTAATTGCTTATATCAAGAAGATTATAAGTGAAAAAACAGGATATCCAGTTGAGATTTTAGAGGAAAAAGCTGATTTGGAGGCTGACCTTGGTATTGATTCCGTAAAGCAAGCTGAAATTATTGGCAAGGTAAGAGAGTATTATGGTTATGAGTTGGATGAAGGTGTCAAATTAAAGGATTATCCTAATATTAAATTAATCTCAGAGTATGTTCTTACTCAAGTTAATAAAGGTACTGGCATTCAAAACAAAAAGTATCATAATACAATAAATTTTAATCTTGATGAACTCCCTGAATTCAATATGAATCGCTATTCTGCTAAAGCAGTACCATCAAGTATATTAGATGAATTTCCATATCCTTTGAAAGAAAAAAAATACTATTAATTACTGACCCAGTAGGTAAAGTTTCAGAGGAGCTGGCTAGTGAACTCCAAAGAAATAATAAAGTAGCTATATTAAGCACTGTTTCATATAAAGAAGGTTATATTGACTTCTCTGATTCAGAACAGCTTATCATAGAGATAGAAAGAGCAGCTGATAAATTAGGAGGCGTGGATTGTGTTATAAATTTACAGGCATTATATGAAGGTAAGGATATGAGCCAATACTTCAGTATTTCTGAATTCGAAAATGAGTATAAGTGCATTTACAATGGATTATTTTATAGCTCTAAGGTTTGCTACTCCTATTTTGAAAATAATAAAGAATCTGCCTATTTTGCAGCAACTGCCATTGGAAATTATTTCGGAGTAGAGCATAATAATCTTAATAATTTTTTAGGGGCTGCTACTACAGGGTTTATCAAAGCCATTGAAAAAGAATTAAGACCTTTTATAGTAAAGGTTGTTGATGTAGGAGGGTCTACACAGGAAAGGATTGGTAATATATTAATTGATGAGTTTTCTCATTTTGGTAATTTTGTAGAGATTGGATATGTAGATGGAATACGCAAATCAATTATCACTGTAAAAGATGAATTACCTCATGAAGATCTAGGAAATAATTTGCCTTTAAATTTATCAGGAGATTCGATTTTGGTTAGTGGTGGTGGAAGGGGTATCACCTTTGAGTGTACTGAAGAATTTTTGTCTAATTTAGAAAAACCTATTCATGTATATTTGACAGGTAGAACACCTGAACCATCAGGAAGTGAAGAATGGCTGCAAATGTCAGATAATGACTTCAATAACTATAAGCAAAAATTTATGATAGAAAAGAAAAAAGAGAATCCTAATTTAAAAGGAATTGAAATCATGCAGGAGTACAAAAAACTTCAAAATGGTCGAGAATTAAATGAAAACCTCAAAAAAATCAGAAAAAGTAGACATACAGTTGACTATATTACATGTGATTTTTCAAAAGAGGAAGATGTAAAAAATCTTCACTTTATAATTCAAAATAATGGTTCTGACATCATGGGAATTATTAATGGAGCAGGATTACCTTCATTTGGAAAGGTTCCTAGAAAAAATGAATCAATAGCTTATAAGGTAGTACAGTTAAAAGCAAATTCTATGTATTTAATAAACAAGTATTTCTTAAATGATGATATTGATTTTGTAATCAATATGGGTTCCATAAGTGGACGATTTGGTATGGATGGACAGGTTGATTATTCTGCTGCGGCAGATTTACTTGTTAAACTTAATAAAAATATATCAGAAAGCTATAAGAATTGCAAGTTTCTTTGTGTTGGATGGCCAGCATGGGAATCTGTGGGAATGGCATCATCAGAAGAAGTTGTTAAGGTACAGAAAGAAGAGCGGGGGCTATCTTATATAAGCATTGAAGAAGGTAGAGCACGGTTTGTTAGTGAATTATGTGCCAGTAGAAATGATAAATGTGAATATCTGTATTTTGGTGAATTAGGTGAGCAAAATATGCCATTAGGTCAATTAGATCATATGGAAGACAAAGATATCTACAGTAAAAATATTTTAACGGATAATTTTCTACTAATTGATGAAGTTGTATCATACGGAGAAAATTACATCAATACAATAAGAAAATTAGATATTAAAAGGGATCAGCATTTGGAAGAACATATAGTTGATGGAAATTCTGTACTTGCAGGTGTCTATCATATTGAGATGGTTTGCGAAGTTTTTAAGCTGTTTACTCAATTAAACAATAAAGAAAATCTTGCCATTAATACAATAGAAAATTATAATTTTTATGAATTTATAAAATATTTTGAAGGAAATCCTTTAACAATTAATGCTAGTGGTAAAGTAATTAAAGAAATTGAAGACGAAATTGTTATGAAAATACAGCTTAAATCAGATTTTATTAATAAGAAGGGAGTGATTTTGAGAAAGAATAGACTTCATTCAGAAGGTATTATTATTGGCAGAAAAAATGCATCCAAAATAGTTGATAAAAATGACAATTTTGAAAACAGAAATATAACAAAGCCATCAACGAAGGGAAGTCCTATTAGTTTAAATAAATATTATGAAACTGGAAAAGACTTAATATATTTTGGACAAAATTTTAGAAACCTTAATAATGTTTTTATAGAAGAAGGAAAGGATCATATAACTGGGGAAGTAAAGGTTACTGATGAAGGGATTGTATTCAAAAATCCTGTCAATTCTTCTTATATAATTAATCCTATTGTTATTGATAATATAGGTAGATTGATGCTTTTAAATGAGTTTGATAAATTTGGATATTCTATAGTACCTACAAGTATTGAGAATGCGGAAAAGATAAGAGACTTAATTACGGGAGAGGTATTGTTTGTGGATTGCTTCAAGATCTCAGAAGAGGGAGATAATGTAATATATGATGCGACTGCTTATGACAAGGACAATAAAGTTGTATTTGTTATTAAAAATATGATTTTAACTAGAATAGGTAAGTTGGATGGTGATCATAATCTTAAAGTTTACGAATGTACCAATGTATAACATAGATTTTACAGGGGAGACTGTTGTTATCAACAACACTCCTCTGGACATGTATGGAAAATTTAAAATATTCGCTACAAAGTATTTTGCAGATAGTGAAATGAAAAAAATCAAGCGATTGCCGGTGCATTCTCAAATAAGATTGGATACCATGTGGGCTAGAATTCTTATTAAGAAAATTTTTAAGAAACGCTATAATATAGAGGGAGAAGATTTCAGAGAAATTGTTATATTCAACAGCGAAGATGAAGATACAAGGGGACTTCCGCGTATTTATTATAAAGATAAAGAGTATCCTGATTGTCTATCGATTTCCCACTATGACGGTAGGGTTGGAGTAGCAATTAATCCTACACCTTGTGGACTTGATATTGTAAAGAGATTTACGTTGGAAGAGCATTTAGATGCATCTTTTATTAATTATGCTTTTTCTGAGATCGAAAGACATCAACTATTAAATAAAGGTACAATTGAAAGATTAGAGCTTATGACACTTATATGGGGGATAAAAGAAGCAGTTTCAAAATATTTAGGCTGTGGTTTAATATATGGATCTGCTACTGTTGAGGTGTTTTTTAGCGAAAATGGAGAATTTGTTGATTTAATCTTTCATAGCAAAATTAAAAAAGAGATTATCAGTAATTCATTAAAAATTTATTATTGCTGGGATGAACAAAAATCATATTATCAAGTATATATTGAATAAGTCTCATAACATGGAGGGAGAAGTCAATGAAAATATATAAGCTTATTTTAGGGTTTATGGGATTTGGTTATATCTCATATTGGATATTAGCCTTACTAGGTGTGATTCCAATAGAATATTCAAATGCAAATGAATTTGCTTATGAATGGTCTTTTGCAGTTATAGATATTCTCATCGGTTTGATGAATTTAACATCGTTATTTATGTATTTGAGAAAGAATTTATATTGGAAAATAATGCTGACCATTACACTCTCAGTATCCGTGGGAATAAATTTTCATACTATGATTTATTGGGTGATTTTAAAGAACTTTTCCAATCCTATGTGGTTTATAGCAATGTGGGTGTTTAGTTACTCACTAATAGGACTTATATTGATAAGTAAAGAAAAAATTAATGGTGAATATTCTGTATGAGTATAAAGAGATAGTTATATTATTAAGACGAGGTGGGAATAGTGAATGATGAATGATGAAGTATTAATTATTGAAGAGTCTATTTTTAACAATCATACTAAGAGATTGGCAACAGCTATGGCATATGAGATTGATTGTCAGTGTGTTACAATAAATGAAGCTAAACTACTTAATATAGACGGATATAAGGTAGTTGGATTTGGCTCAGGGATTTACTTTGGGAAGCATCATCCAAAAATTATTGAGTTTGTAAATCAACTTTCTGTAAGAGAACAAAAATCATTTATTTTCTCTACACATGGAAATCCTCTGGTAAGTAAATATCATGATGCATTACGTTTTGCATTAACGCGAAAAGGGCGAACTGTTATTGGAGAATTTGATACAGTTGGATTTGATGGGACAGGACCCTTTTTGATTTTCGGTGGAGGGAACAAAGGTCGCCCCCATGAAGGTGATTGTAAACGAGCAAAGAAGTTTGTTCGAAAGCTTTTACCGGAGTATAATATTAATGATATGTATATTACTAAGCTTAAGAAAAAAAATAAAATTACTGAGGGGGTTCCAAACTTTTACGAAGTAGACTCTGTTATTTTGGTTGGTGATAAAGTAACAGTAAATCATAATCGATGTGTTGGATGTGGTACATGTATTGAAAAGTGTCCATTATCAGTGTTTGAAATATCTAATGGCAAATCTTTACCTAATCGGGAACTTGACTGTACTTTTTGTCAAATATGCCAAAACTCTTGCAATTATCGTGCAATTGCACTTCATGGTAGTAATTATGATTATATTAGAGTGGCTATAAGACATAGGAAAAAACTGGGGCTTTAAACTATATATTTGCGAGGTGTGTTAATGAAAGACAGAGATAGATATCATCATGGATATCTGAAAAAGACAATGATAGAGGAGGGAATAAAATATATTAAAAAACATGGTGTTGAGAATATGTCGCTACGCAGATTGGCATCTTTATGCAATGTTTCTCATTCAGCTCCATATAAGCATTTTAAAGATAAAAGTGACTTTATCGATCAAATTATCTTATATGTGACGGATAAATTTATGGATACTTTGAATGAAATATATCATGAATATAAAGGGACATTCGATATTATGACTGAATTAGGCATAGGATATGTGAATTTTTTTGCTAATAATCCCAATTATTTTAACATATTGTTTTTTGAAAATCAAGTAGATTTTGGGCTTGTATTTTCAGAAGATGATGATGATATTAATTTTTTTCCTCCATTTGCTCTTTTTAAGAACGCTGCTGTTGAATTTTTAGAATATGCAGGAATAGAACGTGAGGAATACAATGACCAAGTTTTATTTATGTGGTCAATAGTACAAGGATTGGCAACAATTTTTACATTAAAGGGTGTGGAATATACTGATAGACAAAGAGCTTCTATTAGAAGAATTCTTGGAATCAAACAGTATTCCACATGCGATGAAGAAATTGATAAGGATGGTAAAACTAAACTAGATATATTATAACTGGAGGTAATTGCATGGATTTATTGGAAGCAATTAAAGAAAGGCATTCTGTACGTAGCTATACAGACAAAAAAATTGAAGGTGAAGTGCTCAATGAGTTGTATCAAATCATCAACCAATGTAACAAAGATAGTGGATTAAATATACAGCTTTGCTTGAATGAACCCAGGGCATTCTCAGGGATGATGGCGAGATTTGGGAAATTTAATAATGTGAAAAACTATATTGCTCTTGTAGGAAAGGAAAGCGATAGCTTAGATGAAAAATGTGGCTATTATGGTGAGAAAATTGTATTAAAATCACAGCAACTTGGACTTAATACCTGTTGGGTAGGAATGACATTTAGCAAAAGAAAGAGCAAAAAAGCCATTATGTTAAATTCAGATGAAAAACTATTAATGGTTATTGCTATAGGCTATGGGAAAACAAATGGAGTCTTACGTAAAGTAAGACCCATTGAAAAATTATGTAATATAAAGGAATTTAGTGAATCTGTACCAGAATGGTTTGTTAACGGTATGAAAGCGGTTCAACTTGCTCCCAGTGCAATGAACCAACAGAAATACACATTTGAATTGGATGGAGATATAATCAATACAAATTCAGGTTCTGGATCTAACACGAAAATAGATTTAGGCATTGCTAAATATCATTTTGAAATCGGTGCAGGTATAAAGTAAAGTAGAGAAATTATTCTCATAGGGCGGCGGGGGCTGCTCGGAGCGCTGAGCTCCCCCCTTATCAAACCGTACGTGCCTTATTAAGGCATACAACCAGCCCTATAATTCATCTAACTTTTGCATACTCAACCTTTAAATTTACTAATCTCTTGACTTGTTTCGTCAATGAATAAAAATTGGGTTTCGTATTTTATACTTTGATATAAACACCCGCCACAGCTGCCAAAATAAGAACAGGGCACTTGGTCTTCCAATGTGATTTTTCTATAATTTCATATATTTTTCCTTCGGCATCATTGTTCTTCACTTTATTAATAAAAACCTTCAGTTTTGACCTTTGATTGCATTTTTAACTCTTACTTTTATTCCATCAAAATAGCCGTATCCTATCCCACCAAGTTCATTTTCTTCTATTATTAAATCTACTATTTGTTTTTTTTAACATTAGTTCCACTCCATGCCTGCCATTGAATTAACCTGATATTAGATTTTACAAGGCTTTTACTTGAGACTTTTTAACTTCAAACCCCAGTTTGCTTATAGCATCTTCGATATCCTTTATTGATACCGTTTCTTCATCGAAATTGAATTTTACTTTACTTGAATTATACGATACTTTTAAACTTTCTTCTTCCACACCGTCCATGAATTTTACCCTATTTTCTATTTTTGTGTACAGGACGGGCAGGTCAATGTTTCTAATTGAATAGTTGCTTTTTGCATTTTTATTCCTCCTCAATTTGATTATTAATATATTATTATTTACCCATTATGAACCAATTTACATCAATTTTCCTAGTATCTTAACTTATAGCGAAGAAGCCTCATACCATTTAAAATTACAGCCAATATACTTCCTTCATGTACTAACATACCTATGGCCATGTTCATCCAATCGCTGAAAAACACGCCGGCAAGTAAGGCTAATACAACCCCTATTGCAATAACAATATTTTGACGCATATTATTAACCGTTGTTTTTGTCAAACCTAATGCATGGGGTAAACGGCTAAAATCCGAATTCATTAAAACTATATCAGAAGTTTCAATTGCTACATCCGTTCCCCCTCCCATAGCAATTCCAATTTGTGCCGTAGCTAATGAAGGACTATCGTTTACTCCATCCCCAACAAATGCGACAATCTGTCCTTCAGTCTGTAATTGTTTAATATATGTTGATTTGTCCTGCGGCAACATATGTCCATGTGCTTCCGTCAATCCTAATTCTTTGGCCACCAAATCCACTGTTCCTTGATTGTCCCCGGAAAGAACCACTAAATTTTTAACACCTAATTTTTTAAACCTCCAAAGGTCTTCCTTTACACCGGAACGAATTTGATCACGAATACCTAATAGTGCTTTTATCTCTTCATCAATTGCTGTTAAAACAAGGGAATTTCCGCTCTTTTCGAACTCAGCAATATCCTCGCAAACCTCTTTGTTTAAATGAACATTCTCTTGTTCCATTAATGCGACATTACCGACTGTAACCCTATGCCCATCCACATATGCCACAACACCGCCGCCTTTTATAACATCAGTTTTTTCAACAGTATATAGTTTTGCATCCCCGATATATTCTACAACTGCCTTGGCCAGCGGCTGATCCGATTCATTTTCAACACTTGCTAGGTAATTTAATACTTCATCGGCATTATTTGTATAGATTATTTTTTCTGCCACTTCAGGGTGTCCTATTGTCAATGTGCCTGTTTTATCGAATACTATTGTATCAACATTACTAAAATCATGGATAACTTCACTACCCTTTAACAGCACACCATGCCGTGCTCCATTTCCAATGCCTGCAACATTTGAAACAGGTATACCTATAACCAATGCACCCGGGCACCCTAAAACCAATATTATAATTGCAAGTTCAACATCCCGTGAAAATAACCATACAATAACAGAAAATATCAGGACTGCCGGAGTATAGTATTTGGAAAACCTGTCAATAAAACGTTCAGCTTCTGATTTTGAATCCTGTGCCTCTTCAACCAGTTCAATAATTTTACCAAATGTAGTATCTTCACCTACACGATCGGCAATAATTTGAATAGTCCCGTTCTCTAAAATTGTCCCTGCGTATACCTGGGAACCTTTCTTTTTACCTACAGGAATAGATTCGCCTGTAATACTCGCTTCATTAATATGCCCTTCTCCTGTCAAAACCGTGCCGTCTACAGGAACCTTTGCACCGGTTTTAACAAGTAAAATATCACCTACATCAACATCATCTACCTCTATCTCCTCAAATTCACCACCTTCCATCTGTTTTAGAGCACTTTCCGGTGCCATTTCAGTTAATTCCTTGATTGCGGAACGTGTTTGGTTCAGTGTACGCTGTTCTAAATAGGCTCCAAATAAAAATAAAAATGTAACGATGGCTGATTCTTCAAAATTTTTAATCAGAAATGCCCCGGTAACTGCGACGGTAACCAAAACATCAATACTAACAACTTTAACCCTTAATGCCTGATATGCCTGGATTACAATAGGTAAGGCTCCTAAAATTGAAGCGATAACCAAGGACCAAGCAGATATATACATATTTTTAAAACCTAGTTTACTTATAAATGCAATTGCAATTAAAATTCCACTAATAAATACTATGTTGTTTTTTCTTTTCAATATAAATATTTGCAGTTTAATTCCCCTTTCCCGTATAACAGTTCGATTTTCGATTCATTGTTATAAAATAATCTTTACGTTTTTGTTATTGCTATGAAGCCGTATCCCTTTGACAAAAAAGAATCAGTAACCCCGTCAGGCCAATGTCATAAAGCTATACCCCCAATATTTTACTAAAACCGCTTCTTGTTTAACGGGTACTTGTTTTTCCTAGAAGGCTCTTTTCTGGGAAAACTCCTACCCGGCCGTATAGGAACAAGATTTCTG
>CAYZPF010000051.1:0-15569 GCA_964479995.1 uncultured Muribaculaceae bacterium
GCGGGAAATAAGCACACTGGACAAGGAATAATTTTCTATTCAAAAGACTCCTAAAAGTGATATAAACGCCTATTAATATGAATGTTAAATATGTGGGAAACTTTAGCAGAGCGCAACTTGTCGAATAAATAATTATTAACTACCTTTACATAGATCAAAAATGAAACCTGAATAATGTTATCAAAATTCCGGTTCGAATATTTATTTATTTGCATTTTATTTTGTTACTCTTTTGTTGATGTAACAGGGCAAAACAGGAGATTGCCACTCTTTACCAGGGGAATTATTATGGAGAGGGGCACCGGTGAACCTCTCGGAGGGGTATCTGTCTGGTGTTATGATTACAATGAGGCCTCTAAGCTCATAAATGTGCAGTACAGTAAAGCAGATGGCAAATTTGAAATATCTGTGCCAAAGGAGGGGAAATATAAGCTGTTCTTTAGAACATATGGCTATTTTTCAGACTCTGTCACTGTTGAGATAGGAACTTTGGGATTAGATGCCGGCACTATCTATCTAAGCAAGGGGACGGATTTATCAGATATTCAATCTTTAGAGGAGATTACTATAACTGACAGGCGCCCTCTTATTGAGAGACATAGCGACCGCATAATATATGATGTTACGCGAGATCCTGATGCAAAGAAAATGCGTATGACAGGTATCCTGGAAAAGATCCCTACTATGAATTTCTCTTCGGGGAAATTAGAGTATGCAGGATTAGCAATAGGCGGCATTTTAATTAACGGAGAAGAGAACGAATTTATAAATACCTCCACACAATTCCCCATGAATCATATCAGGGGAGATGTTATGGCACATATTGAGGTTATACCGCCCGGTTCTCCACAATATAACAATAAAACAACCATAATCAATATAATAACATCAAGATCGCTGCCTAATGGATTTGCTACTGAGATAATAGGTGGATACAAAACCGATAATACATGGAACTCGGCCATTGATTTTGTCTCAAAATTACGTGACAAATATGTTTACAAAATTGCATATTCGGGCTCTGGACAGGAGAGTCCAAAATTAAACAGTGAGACTCTATATGAAAGTATAGGAGGTACTGCTCCAACTCTGTTACGTCATAGCTATACAGAAACATGGAGTACAAAAGAGAGACACAACCTTATATTCCGCAGCAGTTTAGCTTTAGGAGAAAAAAAGCTTGACTTTGGATTTAACACCTCGTTTGGCCAATCGAAATCATATAATTTATCCAAACATATAATTAACGGTAGTGAACAAAGCTTAGAACTCTCCGATTACCTTGGAATGAGCAAAACTATACCAACTCTTAGCTGTGATCTTAAGTTTACCTTTGAAAAGAGTAAGAAAAGATATGCTTATATTACATACAATTATGCCAATAATATTATAGAATTATCCAATCAAACAGATCAAACAGGTGAAAATGAAGAAATTTTTACGATTAGCTCTTCCGAAGGGAAAAACTATTCAAAAGTGCATACTGCTCAAAGTTACAATCAGTTCAATTTTAATTCAGGCCACTCTATAACCATCAGGGGGCTATATATCCATCGGACTTATGATGATCTTACTCAGACTCTGCTACGGACTCCCGATGATACTCGCACGGAGATAATGAGCGGACTGATTTACAACCAACAAGTGATGGGTTTGAATGGAATTTATAACTATAGAGCCAGGAAATTTTCTACTGCTGCCTCTCTCGGAACGGAGTATGAGGCAAATCAAGGTACTTTTCGAAACACCAACACTCCTCTGAATCACAACCATTGGCAACTCAATCCACGGGTTTCATTATCATGGCGGATAAGAAAATTTTCGCTTGGAAGTCACTACTCCATGACCAATATCCGCCCAACAATGGCAATGCTTAACCCTTATGAAGAGAGTAGCGACCCAAAGAATATACTCCGGGGCAATCCGGATCTACTTTCAGAGACAAAGCACTCAATAACTTTATCTCTAAGCCGGAATTTCGGCACCCTCTCCGGCAAAGTAGAATTAGCACTCCATTATGATTTGATCCCTAATGCCATTGAACGTGTTACAGAACCTATGGATAATGGGATCAACATCACCACCTACCATAATGTAGGTAAGCGAGAGAGATATCGAATAGGATTTGATAACGGTGTTATACCAATTAATCAAAATATTTATATACAGTACTTTGCCGGTTATAGTTTTATATTTTATACGAGTCATAATCCCAATATTGGCAGTAATCTTACCAAGAGCTTTGATTGTATTGCTGTTCTTTCTGCCAGGTTATGGAAAGGCACCAATATACGAGGTACTTATAATCTATATTCAACTCTAAATCTTCCCCAGTCAAAAAAGACAGGTTACCTTCACCAATTTAACCTCAGAATAGATCAGACAATAATCAAGAACAAGTTAGCTGCATCTGTTGCAATATTGAATCCATTCTCTTCCCGCCCTCTCTTACAACAAGAAATTACCGGCTCCGATTTTCGTATGGTGTCACAATATGAACATTTGGGCCGCATATTCGGGATCTCATTACGGGTAAATTTTGGCCGCTTAAAAGATAGAGTACCCGAAGCGGAAAAAGTTCCTGACGACACCTCCCGGTAAAATTTTAAAGCGTATTAAAAACAGTATTGACAATCTCTTTTTCACGCTTTTCAGCAATATCGACAATCTCCTGCGCCTCTTTTACAAGAACATCGGCAATCTCTCTGTTTTTAAGATCTTTTGAGTTAATACGCACATTCATATAACCTCCGTAAACGGCAGCTCTAAGTGCAAGCGCTCCAACGCCGGCATCCGAGATGGAGTTTGGATTACCCTCTTTTACCATAGCCTCAACCAAATCAAAAGCATCGTAAGCAACCTTCATGGTGCGAAGCGGTATTTGAGTGGCGTAAAGGGTTGCATCCTGAATAGCTCTGCTGCGAGAAGCCTTTTCTTCATCGCTGCCTTTCGGTAACCCGAACGCCTCAATTATCTTTTTATATGAATTTGTATCTTCATCTACTAAAAAGAGTAGTTCTGTAATCAGTTGCTGCCCCTTTTCTGCCCAATTTGAGAAAAACTCCCACCTCTCATCCCAACCGGCTTTATGAGAGGAGAGGTTAGCAACCATTGTTCCTAAAGCGGCTCCAAGAGAGGCCATATAGGCTGATACCGATCCGCCTCCCGGTGCAGGAGATTCGGCAGCAGTCTCAAGTGCAAATCCGGTACAAGTAAGGTCAATAAGCCTCTTCCCGCTCTTATCTTCAATAAGGTATTCAATAACTTTCTCCTGTGGGTTAAAAGGCTTGAGATCATCAAGTCCCATTGATTTCACGGCTATCTTGATTATCTCTGCTTCTGACACTCCAAGCGAACGATTTTGTTTGATAAGATAGTGTTTACCCGCCTCTATCAAGACACGCCTGGGTACAAGGCCAACTATCTCACTGCCTGTAACTCGTATCCCTCTGGCATGAGCTTTGGCAACGACCTCATCAAAGGCGATGTGTACCGGAGTAGCCGTGATATCTGTAACGTTCATCGAAACCTGAGCAATACCATACTCTTCAATAAACCACCCGATGGCTTTACATCCCTTTAATGTTCCCGGGATCCAAACATCATTGCCATTCTCGTCTTTGACTACCGGTCCTACAAATGGATTACCATCTCTCTTTTTACGCCCTTTTTCCCTTACATCATATGCAATGGCGTTTGCTCTGCGGGTTGAAGTAGTATTGAGATTATAGTTTATTGCAATTAAAAAGTCTCTTGCTCCAATGGCTGTTGCCCCGGAACGGGCTACTTTTTCATCAAAGAGAGCAGGACCAAAATCGGGTTTCCATTCAGGATTAGTTAATTTTTTGGGCAGAGCCTCATACTCTCCTGCGCGACAATTGGCTAAATTTCTTCTCTTAGGCTCTAATGCTGCACTCTCATAGCAGTAAATAGGAATTGAGAGCTCCTCTCCCACTCTCTTAGCAAGAGCTCTTGCATACTCTGCGGTCTCCTCCATAGTTACTCCGGAGATAGGAATAAGCGGACAGACATCTGTTGCTCCCATTCGCGGATGCTCTCCATGGTGATATCTCATATCTATAACCTCAGAAGCTTTTTTAATCGCTCTAAAAGCTGCCTCCAAAACACTCTCGGGGTCACCCACAAATGTTACAACTGTTCTGTTTGTGGCAGCGCCCGGATCTACATCCAACAGGCTAATCCCTTTTACTTTTTCAATCTCATCTGTTATCTGCTTGATAACCTGCATGTCTCGCCCTTCACTAAAGTTCGGAACACATTCGATAATTCTTTTAATCATGGTCTAACTCTCGTTTCTTCAATTATTTAAAAAATTTATTAATCTTTGTTATGTAAAATCACACCCTGAGGCATGGATGCTTTAAGTCTTGGAATATCAATCTCAAAGAAGTGATAAGCAAAAAGATTTTTAGGCATAATCACATTGACTGCATTAATGAACATCTCATCGCTCATGGTGTAGGGCAGATTCTTTGGCAAGAATGCCAGGTCAATCTCACCAAGTGAATTCATCTCCGGTATCAGCTCTGTATCTCCGGCAATATAGAGTCTGTAACCTCCAAAATTCAGGATATAGCCGTTGCCCTCTCCTCTCGGATGAAAAGGGTGTCCATCATCTCTCTTATTGACAATATTGTAAGCATAAACTGCCTTTATTTCAATCTGTTCATAAGTAAATTTCTCCCCTTGCCTAAGCACATTGGTATGCGGGAGCGTCCCTTTACAACTTTGATTACTTACAAAAACAGTTTTATCCGTAGCTATCTTATTGATAGCATCCATATCAAGATGGTCGTAATGGTGATGGGTCAAAAGTATTAGATCGGCTTTGGGTTGAAGTGAGAAATCGGCCACTTCGCTGTAAGGATCTACAAAAATTTTCTTCTCTTCCCACTCTATAAGCAGTGAGGCATGTCCAAGCAAAATAATTGCTATCTCTCCCAGTGGTGTAATGAACTTAAACATAATTCAACTCTTTTAATCAATTACTCTTCTGTTTAGAAAATCCACCTCTTTACCGCCAAGAAACATCTTCTCAACTATAGGGGTGGTCATTGCATAAGGTATGAATTCCAGTGAAGGAATGGGTTTTGTGAGCATTAAGTTTGCCCTCTTACCTTTTGCTATGGTGCCGTGAGTAGTACTCAATCCCATGGCATATGCACCATTGATGGTAGTAGCGTTAATCAACTCATGCGGAGTAAGTTTCATCTTAAGCGCGGCAATTGCCATCATAAACTTCATGTCGCCATAAGGGGAAGAGCCGGGGTTGTAGTTAGTGGCAATGGCAACTGCAAGATTATTATTTATCATCTCCCTGGCCGGAGCATACTCCATTTCTAAAAAGAGAGTCGATCCCGGTAGTAGTGTCGCCATGGTATTGCTCTCTTTTAAAAGATTAAACTCCTCTTGCCCGGTAAATTCCAAATGATCAACCGAAATAGCGTTGTGTTTCACTCCAACCTGTACCCCTCCCGAAAAACTCATCTGGTTGGCGTGAACCTTTGGTCTCATTCCGTATTTTATCCCTACGGTGAAAATCTTGTCGGTATCCTCAACCGAAAAGAATCCTTGCTCTGTAAAGACATCTATGTAATCGGCCAACCCCTCGGCAGCAATAGCAGGGATCATCTCGTTTACAATCTCTTTCACATACTCTTCTCGTCTCTCTTTGTATCTCAATGGAACGGCATGAGCTCCTAAAAATGTGGTTTTTACTGTCAAGGGGGTTGATTCACCAACCCTTTTTGCCACTCTTAACATCTTAATTTCATCTTGGGTAGTAAGGCCATATCCGCTCTTTATCTCAACTGCGCCTGTGCCAAAGCCGATAATCTCCCAAGCTCTCTCCAATGTTTGTGCAAGAAGATCTTCTTCTGATGTGTTGTGCAACAGAGCAGCAGAGTTGAGAATTCCACCACCCCTTGCAGCAATCTCCTGATAAGAGAGTCCCCTTATTTTATCTATATACTCCGTCTCTCTGCTCCCTGCATAAACAAGATGAGTATGTGAATCGCAAAAGGCAGGGAGCACCATTTTCCCGGCTGCATCTATGACAAGTATCTCCCCTTTTTGCCTATTTTGAATTGGGTCAAAAATATCTGATTCCAATTCACTCATAAGGCCAAAGCTCTCTATTTTATCATCCTCTATTATCAAATATCCATCTTTAATACTCTCTACCCTCTCCATCTCTACTCCCCGACGAAGCTCAACCCTCCCCTCTTGCTCTACCTGTACAATCTCCTTGATATTTATAAATACGGTTTTCATAGAGCTTATATTTCAACATTTTTAATAAAGTCAACCGCCTTGTTTATATGAAGATACATCACCTCATCCTCTTGAATAAAGGGCACCTCTTTCCTGAATTTTCCAACAAAATCTTCAATAACAGGCGAACTTTTGGCCGGTCTTCTAAATTCCAGAGCCTGTGCGGCATTCATAAGCTCTATAGCCAAAATCCTCTCAATATTCTCAACAACCTGATAGCACTTAGTGGCGGCATTGGCTCCCATACTAACGTGATCTTCCTGCCCTTGTGAAGAATCAATGGTATCTACACAGGCGGGCGTTGCAAGCTGCTTATTCTGACTTACAACAGATGCCTGTGCATATTGAGGGATCATAAATCCCGAATTTAGCCCCGGATGGGCAACTAAAAATGAAGGCAACCCTCTTTTACCGGATATAAGCTGATAGGTTCTTCTCTCCGATATGCTTCCCAGTTCGGCAAGAGCAATTGAGAGGAAATCAAGAGGTAGCGCCAGAGGTTGTCCGTGAAAGTTTCCTGCAGATATTATTTTCCCTTCCTGCGGAAGAACAGTGGGGTTATCAGTTGCACTGTTAAGCTCTGTTTCAAAAGCTTTAAGTACATAGTTTATCGCATCTTTCGAGGCCCCGTGAACCTGAGGGATGCATCTGAAAGAATATGGATCCTGTACGTGAGCTTTCTTCCGGGTAATCAATTCGCTCCCCTCTAAAAGTTCTCTCATAACTCTTGCTGTCTCAAGCTGCCCCGCATGTGGACGAACCAGGTGAACCCCCTCTGTAAAGGGCTCGGGACGGCCATCATAAGCCTCCAGAGATACGGCAGCAATTTTATCTGCAAGTTTTGATAATCTCCTGGATTTAAGAATACTCCAAATACTATAAGCCAGCATAAACTGCGTGCCGTTTAGTAATGCCAATCCCTCTTTTGAGGCGAGCTTTAAAGGCTCCCAACCAAACAGTTTGTTTATCTCACTTCCGGTATATCTTTTCCCTTTATAAGTTACCTCACCAAGCCCAATAAGCGGCAGAGACATATTGGCTAATGGAGCAAGGTCGCCCGATGCTCCTAAAGAGCCCTGTTTATAAACAACGGGAATAACATCGTTATTAAACATATCAACCAATCTCTCTACAGTCTCGAGGCGAACTCCGGAATAGCCGTATGAAAGCGACTTAACCTTCAAAGCCAACATTAGTCTGACAATCTCTTCCGGCACCTCCTCTCCTACTCCGCATGCATGAGACATAACAAGATTAACCTGAAGCTGTGATAATTGTTCTTTATCAACTGACACATTATAAAGAGAGCCAAAACCGGTAGTTATACCATAAATAGGCTCTTTTGCGTTGAGCATCTCTTTATCAAGGTACTCCCTGCATTTTACAATACTCTTTTTTGCATCATCTGTTACCTTCAATTGGCAATCTGATTTAATCAGTTTTGTAACTTCATCAATGGTTGAATAATTTGAGCTTATATGAAAATACTCCATTTTAGTAGAAATCTTTAATTATTTTTAAAAAAGTCCTACAAATATAAACTAAAAAGATGCTATTAAAAATATTATGGGTAAAGGGTCTTCAATTATTATTTTTGGATTAGTATAAGCGAATTTCTTATGAAGAAATAGCATAAATTTTGTACCTTTGCGAGATAAGTTTCTCATTATTCTGTTGTCTATGGAGCAAACTATTACATTGATATCCCAACTTATAAAGGATAAAAACTGGAAGTCATTAAAACAGGTTTTAACCGATTATGACCCCATCCAGTTGGCACATTTAATTCAGGAAGTACCTGAAAAAGAGAGTATAATACTATTCAGATTACTTAGCAGAACACAGGCTAAAGATGTTTTTCAACTGCTTTCACACCCAGATCAGCATTATATAATTGAGGGTTTGGCGATGAATCAGCACAAACTCTCCGATCTGCTTAATGACCTGGAGCCTGACGACAGAACTGCATTTTTTGAAGAGTTACCTGGTGAAGTTGCTCAGGGACTCATACAACATCTCAACCCCGAGGAGAGGAACATCACTATTCAGCTTTTAGGTTATCCGGAAGAGAGTATAGGCCGTCTAATGACTCCGGAGTATGTTGCAATAAGGCCTCATTATACTATTGAACAGGCTTTTGATCATATCCGGAAATTTGGTAAAAATTCTGAAACCCTCAATGTCATCTACATTGTTGATGATAATTGGAAACTACTGGACGATATAAGGATCAAAGAGATAATCTTAGCCGATCCAAAAAAGCAGATAAAAGATTTGATGGACTTCAAATATGTGGCTCTAAATGTCATGGATGATCAAGAGAAAGCTATTAAAGCCTTTAGTGATTACGACAGAGTGGCGTTGCCGGTTGTCAACACAGAGGGTGTCCTTATAGGAATAGTCTCCATTGATGACATTATGGACGTTGTAGAAGAAGAATCAACTGAGGACTTCCACAAATTCGGATCATTTCAGAGTGCAATTAGTGACCCGCTTTCTACCAGAGTTCTCTCTCTTTACAAGAATCGTATTGTATGGCTGATGCTATTGGTTTTTATGAATGTCTTCTCGGGAGCTGCTCTCTCATCTTTTGAGCATATCATAGAATCTGTTGTCTCTCTCGTCTTCTTCTTACCCTTGATTATTGACAGCGGAGGTAACGCCGGCTCTCAATCGGCAACATTAATGATACGTTCACTGGCAACCGGAGACATTAAGCTGTCGGACTGGTATAAACTTATAGGAAAAGAGTTACTGGTTTCAACTCTATTAGGGGTTACAATGGCATTAGGGGTTGCAGCAATTGCCAGTTTCAGAGCTCCTGAGATAATTTTAGTTGTCTCATTAACCATGCTGCTGGTTGTTCTTGCCGGGAGCCTCATTGGAATGCTGCTCCCGTTTATCTTTACCCATTTCAAGCTTGACCCTGCGACAGCCAGTGCACCTCTTATTACCACAATTGCAGATATTTGCGGTGTGATTATATACTTTTCAATCGCTTCCTGGTATCTCGGTTAGAATATAAAATTATCTTCTGCCTTGAGGCCTGCCGCCCGATCTGCCATCTCTGCCGCCTCTGTTCCTGTCACTGTTTCCACCATCCGGTCTGGGTCTTCTCACAGGCTCAACATAACCCTCAGGCTTTTCCATTAACGCCTTTCTGGAGAGTTTCATCTTACCGGTTTTTGAATCAAACTCCAGAAGCTTCACATCCACCTCATCTCCAACCTTAAGAATATCATCCACCTTCTCTACCTTTCTCCATTCAAGTTCGGATATGTGTAAAAGCCCCTCTTTCCCGGGAAGAATCTGGACAAATGCTCCAAACTCCTGTAAAGAGACTACTTTCCCGTGGTAGATATCTCCCTCCTGCGGTACTGTTGTAATTCCTTTAATCCAATTGTAAGCCGCATCCATACTCCCTTTGTTCTCTCCAAAGATCTCAACGATACCGGTTTCATCTTTTTCGGTGATTGTAATAGTAGTGCCGGTTGTCTTCTGAATCTCCTGTATAACCTTACCGCCTGTTCCTATCACAGCGCCTATAAACTCCTGAGGAATAATAAGCGATACTATTCTTGGAGTATGTGGCTTAAGTTCCGGGCGCGGTGCATCAAGTGTTTTAAGCATCTCTTTAAGAATATGGAGCCTTCCCTCTCTCGCCTGTGCAAGAGCCTTTTCAAGTACTTCATATGAAAGACCGTCAATCTTAATATCCATTTGGGTAGCAGTAATCCCGTCTTTTGTTCCGGTAACCTTAAAGTCCATGTCACCTAAGTGGTCTTCATCACCAAGAATGTCAGATAATATCGCATAACGTCCATCTTTTCCCTCCGATATCAATCCCATTGCAATTCCCGAAACCGGCTTTTTAATCTGAATTCCGGCATCCATTAATGCAAGGGTCCCTGCGCATACTGTAGCCATTGACGAAGAGCCGTTGGATTCCAGAATATCTGACACTACCCTTACGGCATACGGATTCTCTTCATCTGTCGGCACTACATATTTCAACGCTCTAAATGCTAAGTTTCCGTGTCCTATCTCTCTTCTTCCGGTACCTCTGTAAGGCTTAGCGTCTCCTGTAGAGAAAGGAGGAAAGTTATAATGTAGTACAAATTGCTCAGAGCCTTCAACTAAGACTTCATCAACCTCTTTCATGTCAAGCCTTGTACCAAGGGTAACTGTTGTCAAAGATTGCGTCTCTCCCCTTGTAAAAATTGCAGAGCCGTGTGTAGCAGGGAGATAGTCCACCTCACACCAAATAGGTCTTATTTCATCTGTTCTTCTGCCGTCAAGTCTTACTTTATCGTCAAGTATAAGATTTCTTACAGCCTCTTTCTCAACGGCATGGCAATATCTCTCAACCATTGCTGTTTTTGCCTCTCTCTCTTCCTCCGGAATTGTAGCAAGAAACTCCTCTTTTACAGCTTCAAAAGCCATGGTTCTCTCCTGCTTTGAGCTGGGATTCCTGGCTATGTCATAACATTTATCATAACAATAGTTGTGAACAGCCGCTTTTAACTCTCCATCATTCTCTTCGTGGGAGTACTCAATCTTCACTGTTTTCCCCACCTCTTCCATAAGCTCTAACTGAGCGCGGCAATGGGTTTTAATCTCATCATGTGCAAATTTAATTGCCTCCAACATAACAGCTTCGCTCACCTCTTTAAATTCACCTTCAACCATCATTATGTTATCTAAGGTACCGGCAACCATTATATCTACATCCGATCTCCTGAGCTCCTCAAAAGAGGGATTGATCTTTAGCTCTCCTTCAACTCTTGCGACTCTCACTTCAGAAATAGGGCCGTTAAATGGGATGTCACTAACAGCCAGGGCAGCCGATGCTGCCAAACCGGAAAGTGCATCCGGCATAATATTTTTATCTGCAGATATTAAAGTTACATTTACAAAAACCTCTGCATGGTAATCTTCCGGGAAAAGTGGCCTCAAAGCCCTGTCAATAAGCCTTGAAACAAGTATCTCAGAATCATTGGGGCGTCCCTCTCTTTTAAGGAAGCCTCCCGGATATCTGCCTGCTGAGGCATACTTCTCTTTGTACTCTACCGAAAGCGGCATAAAATCAGTACCCTCTTTAGCCTCTTTGGCAGCAACGACCGTCGCCAGTAGCATGGTTTTCCCCATTTTAAGCACTACTGCTCCGTCTGCCTGTTTTGCCAGCTTGCCTGTTTCAATCTCAATTGTTCTTCCATCTCTCAATGGAATTGTCTTAGTAATAATATTCATATTCTTCATTTTGCAATCCGGCTCTCCCTGCGAGAGTCAATTAATAATTCTGAATCGGCTACTCCATCCGGTCCCGGATTACATTATTTAACCGGTGGGGTAAATTTAAAAAGGTGGCTTCCGCCACCTTGATACTTTGCTCTATCTGCGAAGGTTAAGGGCCTTCACTATTTCTCTGTATCTCTCGATATCCTTATCTCTTAAATAATCCAAAAGACGACGTCTTTTTCCTACCAGCTTAAGAAGAGATCTTTGGGTTGCATAGTCTTTTCTGTTTGCCTTAAGGTGGTTTGTAAGGTGAGCGATACGGTATGAAAATAGAGCTACCTGGCTCTCAGGTGAGCCGGTATCTGCATTAGACTTTCCGTATTGTTCGAAAATCTCTTGCTTTTTTTCTTTCTGTAAATATTCAGCCATTATAAGCAATTGATATTTATGGTTATCCCCAAAATTGGGTCAGCAAAGATAGACATAATTTTTGACTGCGCAAGTTATTTCTCTAATTTTGCTCCGAACAAGATGTTTACACTATTTTCTATAAGCGCTAAACGGATTTACCATCCGGTAATTGGAGAGTATCTTATTGTCAAAAATCGCAAAAGCAAAACAATGAGACTCTCTGTTCACTCTAAAAGAGGGATTAGAATTGGTATTCCATACCATGTTCAATTTACAGAGGCCGAGAAATTTGTTGAGTCAAAGATTGACTGGATTAAAAAAGCTTTGGAAAAACAGAAAAAAAGAGAGGAGAAGGTAAAAATTGGTATGGGATATGGTGATGAGATAAAGATTATAGGAGGTGCAATACAATTCTGGGAGGGCAATTTCAATAAAATAGAGGTTATTTGCGCCGAAGGGGGTAAGTGGTTGGTATATTATCCACTACATCATAAGAGTGAAGAGGTAAGAGGAGAAGTTATAAGAATCTTACAAAAAGTGTCAAAAAGCTATCTGCCGGCAAGGCTTGAATATTTTGCACAGATGTATGGATTTAAATACAATAAGCTTTTTTTAAAGAACAATATCAGTAATTGGGGAAGTTGCTCCGTAAAAAGCAATATCAATCTTAATATCCATTTAATGAGAATTCCGCAAGAGGTTTGTGATTATGTAATTCTGCATGAGCTGGTACACCTTAAGTATAGGAATCATGGAGCGGAGTTTCATAATGCACTCAATTATCTGTGCGGAGGAAAAGAAAAAGAGCTCAAAAAAGAGCTCCTCAGATACAATCCCGAGATATAACCGGGAAGTTTATATCTACTATTTTGAAAGGTCGCTTATTTTTTGAAACAGTGTGTCAATACCACTAAGCAAGTCTTGATTAATTGCTTTATAATGAGCTTTAACCTTCTCTTTATTTGGATTATTAACCCTTTGAAACAGCTCGTTTCTCAATTGGACTGCATCATTAATGATGTTTATTACTTCTTCATCTTTTTTATTGGGGTTAATGTACAGATAAGCCCAGCAATCCGATACTACCTCAGAAACAAGGTAATCAATATCCTTCTTAATAACTCTTAAATTTGCCATAATTGAATTAATTTGCGGCAAAAATAATAAATTTATTAGTTCTATTGACCTTTAATAGTACCACGGGTGCTTTTTAACAGAAATAATGCTCTTATCTTTATCTATCCTGGTTAATATCCTTTTAACTTTTAGGAGTTTATTTGCATTTTCATAATAGTTATAGGTATCGGGAATTAAAGAGTTAATTTTAACCCTGTCCGAGGAGTGTATAAATTCACCGGCTGCTAAATATATTCCAACATGAGTTACCTTTTCATCTGTCTCCCCGGTTGCCTTAGAGCCAAAAAATAACAAATCACCCGGTTGTATAAGTTCCAGACCGTTTTTAATATCTATTTCATCCCCGGTTAGGGCTTGCTGAGACGCATCCCTCTCTATTATTATACCATTGAGAAAATAGACCATTTTGGTAAAGCCAGAACAGTCAAATCCCTTAACCGACGCTCCTCCCCATAAGTACGGAATCCCCAAAAATTCTTTCGATGTCAGTACAATATTTTCAGCAGTAGGTTTTCTACTCCTAACCCATTTTTCAAAATCACAACCATGCTTTTTATAAAGATAGGCCCGCTCTCCGTTTGGAAGTATAATTTTAAAATATCTGTTTTTATCTCCATCATATTGTAAAACAGCACCCCAAACCGCATCGGCGACTATTGCAGAATGTTCAGAAGGCCTCTCTCTCAACAGAGTAAAATGTGTAGTAACAATCACTCTTTTAGATTGGATAAAGTCATCAAGCTCTCTCCGGCTCATTGGACGGATGCTGTTTAATGTAGCCCAGCCGCTATACCCTTCGGGTGTAGTAACTCTTACCCATGTACCCTCCTTTTCCTCAATTTTCAGAGGAGTCCCCATTATGGCTTGAGTTGTCAGCTCATTCACATGCCCCGGCCCGGAACGAAGATTTATTACTGACTGATTGGCTAAGGCATAGAGCATATCTCCCCTGTTAGTAGAACTCATCTCCTCCTCTCCACATAAAAGCAGTAAGAAAAGAGTAGCAATTATTACGTATAGCCTCTTCATAATGATCATTATTTATATCTCAAACAAAGATAACCATGTAAGGCACTATATTTGCAAAATTATTGAATATACAAGCAGATCTAAACATATTTAAAGGGAATGCGTTTTAACGGCAATAGAAGATACAATTCATATGTGGGGTATTTCAGGCAAAAGTACGGCACCCGTTTGCAAAAGATAGTTATTAACGCCGGATTCACCTGTCCCAACAGAGACGGTACCCTCTCTGCAGGAGGTTGCACATACTGCAACAATGACGCATTCCATCCCTCATACAGTACTCCCGAAAAAAGCATTATCCGGCAACTTGAAGAGGGAATAGAGTTTCATAAAAAACGCTACCGTACATCTGAGAGATATCTGGCCTACTTCCAGCCCTACTCTAACACCTATGCGCCCGTAGAGGTACTGTACAAGCTTTATAGCGAGGCTCTGTCACATCCGCTTCTATCCGGGATTGTAATAGGAACAAGACCCGATTGTATTGATGATGAAAAGCTGCGTATGCTTGCCGGGATTGCCAAGGAGAAAATTGTAATTGTGGAGTACGGAATAGAATCTGTTTATGATAGAACATTACGGAGGATTAACAGGGGGCATGATTATAAAACAGCCGTAGATGCAGTGATAAGAACAGCAGAGTACGGGCTTCAACAGGGGGCTCATTTCATCTTTGGATTGCCCGGGGAGAGTAAGGCAGATATGCTGGCTTATTCTAAAGAGATTAACCAGCTGCCTCTACAATCGGTTAAATTTCACCAACTTCAAATTGTTATCGGGACATCTATGGAAAAAGAGTTTGAAGAGCATCCTCAAGATTTTTTACAAATGTCTCTTGAAGAGTATCTGGACTTCTTCATTGACTTCCTTGAGCTTTTAAGACCCGATATATACATAGAGAGATTTGCCGGTGAGGTACCCCCCAGATTTTTAAAGTCAATCCCTTGGGGAGCATTAAGAAATGTTGAATTATTAAGACTATTGGAAAAGAGATTGGAAGAGCGGGATACATTTCAATCGAGACTCTATATCCAATAACCATTTTTCATTATCTTTGTAGATTATAAAAAACAAGATATGCAATCAACAGCCGGTTTCCTTATACCCGAAGGTCTTACCTTTGATGATGTGCTTCTTATACCATCAAGAAGCGAGGTTCTTCCCAAAGAGGTAAATATTAACACATATTTTTCCAGAAATATTAAAATAAGTGCTCCAATTGTCTCGGCAGCAATGGATACCGTAACCGAGGCCGAGCTTGCGATAGAGATGGCGCGCGAAGGAGGAATAGGCGTTATACATAAAAACATGCCCATAGAGTTACAGATGGAGCATGTCCGCAAAGTCAAGAGAGCAGAGAACGCAATGATTTACGACCCATTAACCATAGGCCGTGACAGTACCGTCGGAGATGCAATAAAGCTATGAGAGAGAACAGAATCGGAGGAATTCTGGTCGTT
>CAYZPF010000052.1:0-15565 GCA_964479995.1 uncultured Muribaculaceae bacterium
AGAATGTCAGGGATTGGTGTATATCCCGTCAACTTTGGTGGGGACAACAGATTCCGGCGTGGTATTTGCCCGAGGGAAAAGTAGTGGTTGCATCCTGCTTTGAAGAGGCGTACAAAGAGGCGCTCCTGATAAATCCCTCAATTAAAAGAGAAGAGCTTGTCCAGGACACTGACGTTCTTGACACCTGGTTCTCTTCATGGCTATGGCCTATCTCCGTTTTTGATCATGAGAAACCAGGGTTTCCCCAAAAGAAATCCAATAAAGAACTCTCTTATTACTACCCTACGAATGATCTTGTTACAGCACCGGAAATTCTTTTCTTCTGGGTTGCAAGAATGGTTATGGCAGGAATGGAGTTTTGCGGCGATATCCCTTTTAAAAATGTTTACCTCACCGGAACGGTAAGAGATAAACTTGGACGGAAGATGTCTAAATCTTTAGGCAACTCTCCCGATCCAATTGAGCTTATGGAGATATATGGCGCTGATGGTGTGAGGGTTGGCATGCTTCTATGCAGTAGCGCCGGGAATGATATACTGTTTGACGAAAGCCAGGTTGAGCAGGGACGTAATTTCTCGAACAAAATCTGGAACTCATTCCGGTTAATAAAAGGGTGGAGCGTCGATACATCACTCGAACAAGGCGTTGAGTCTCATATAGCTGTGAGATGGTTTGAAAACTTGCTTTCCCAGTCAATAGAGATTATTAATGACCACTTTGACAAATTCAGGATATCCGATGCTTTAATGTTGATATACAAACTGTTTTGGGATGATTTTTGTGCATGGTATCTGGAGATAATTAAACCGGCATTAGGGAAAGGTGTTGACAAGTTTACCTATGATGCCACAGTCTCTTTCATGGATAGATTGCTTAGACTGATGCATCCGTTTATGCCGTTCATAACAGAAGAACTTTGGCAGAACATCTGTCAAAGAAAAGAGAATGAAAGTATTATGGTTTCAGATATGCCAGTTTCCGGTTTATTTGATAGGGAGTACATAAATTCGTTTAACTTAGCAAGAAATGTGATAGTGAATATTAGGAGCGTAAGGCAGGCTAAGGGAATATCCTCAAGAGAGGTTCTTAAACTGTTTATGAAAGGAGAGTTAAATGAAGAGATGTTTAGCATTATCAGGAAAATGGCAAATATCTCTGATATCCTTTTACTGGAAGAGGGGGGAGGCAGTAAAGCCGGAGCCTCTTTTATAGTTGAGACCAGCCAGTTTTTCATACCATTGGATGGTATGGTAGATATTGAGGAAGAGATAAAAAGGATTGACTCTAATCTTATGCATTTGGAGGGTTTTCTTAAAGGAGTAAACGCCAAATTGTCTAACGAAAGGTTTATGGCCAGTGCTCCTGCCCAGGTAATTGAGACAGAGCTGAAAAAACAAAAGGATACAACGGTTAAAATTGAGATACTAACACAGCAAAAAGCAGAATTGCTAAGATAATGTACACAACAGAGACGACAATTGAGGTTCGTTATTATGAAACCGATCTAATGGGTATAGTTCATCATTCAAATTATATCAGGTATTTTGAATGGGGCAGACACGTAGCTTTGACCAATATGGGACTTCCGACTCAAGAGATTGAAAAGAGAGGAATAATGATGCCTGTGATAAATGTCTCCTGTAACTATAAGAAACCGGCAAAACTGGGAGATAAATTAAGGATTATCACTTCTGTCAGGGAGATGCCGAGGGTTAAATTTATTGTATATACAGAAATCTATAACGAAGAGAATCAATTAATATGTTATGGCTCTGTTACATTAGGGTTTATACATTCCGAAACGAGAAAAGCTACAAGGGCGCCGGAATATATAGTTAATCTGTTTGAACCGTATTTTAAAGAAGAACAGGGATAAATTAAGATAAATTGAGATATATGAAAAACTTTTTACTTTTTGGCTCATTGGGAGCTTCAGAGATAATAATTATTGCGTTTGTTATCTTGCTTCTTTTTGGTGGAAGAAAAATTCCCGAACTTATGAGAGGTATTGGCAAAGGTGTGAAAAGCTTTAAAGAGGGGATGAAGGGAATAGAAGATGAGATAAATGAGGATGATAGCGATAAAAAAACTAAATAGAGATATTCCGTCGTGAGTAAAGAGATGACATTCTGGGATCACCTGGATGAATTGAGAGGAGTTCTGTTTCGTTCCGCTTTAGTCATTCTGCTTTTTGCTATAGTTATCTTTTTCAATAAAGCTTTTATCTTCAACAATATAGTCTTTGCTCCGGCGAACTCCGGTTTTATTCTTTACAGATGGTTCGAATCTTTGGCAAAGCTAACGGGTATGAACTCTGTTTCACTCTCTTCTTTCAATATCGAACTTATTAATATTGATCTTTCGGCACAATTTTTCACTCATGTTTCCCTCTCTCTTACCCTTGGCTTAATTCTGGCTGCTCCCTATGTACTTTATCAATTGTGGCGCTTTGTTAAACCTGGGCTTTATGATAAAGAGAGGACGGCTATAAAAAAAGCGTTTGGCTTTGCATCACTACTTTTTTTTATAGGAGTCTTAGTAGGGTATCTGTTTGTTTTTCCTCTTACCCTTAGATTTTTAGGTACATATCAGGTTAGTGAACAGGTAGTTAATCAAATTTCACTTAAATCCTATATGTCAATGTTCACATGGATGATACTGATTATGGGGGTGGTATTTGAGATGCCGGCGCTTATTGCTATATTATCGGGGATGGGCATTATTTCCCGGACACTTTTAAAAAAATACAGAAAGTACGCTTTCACCATACTTTTAATAGTTGCAGCGATAATTACACCAAGCGGAGATGCTTTTACCCTTTTTGTTGTTGCCATTCCTTTATATTTACTGTACGAATTAAGTATCCTTGTCAGTCGTGATATCAATAAATAATCTTACTGTTACATTCGGAGGTTTTACCCTGTTTGAAGAGTTATCATTCCATGTAAATAAATCTGACAGGATAGGTTTAACCGGCAGAAATGGTTCAGGCAAAAGTACGCTTATGAAGATTCTTGCAGGGGTAACTCAGCCCGCTTCTGGTATTATCCAAATACCTTCATCTAAAAAAGCGGGCTATTTACCTCAGGAGATGGAATGTTTAAAAGATATAACAGTATTACAGGAAACTCTTAAGGCATTTGCGCATATTACAGAGATTAAAGATGAGATTACAAATATTAATTCTCAAATAGCACAGAGAGATGATTATAAAAGTGAAAGTTATCATAAGTTATTGGTATTATTGAATGACCTTACCGAAAGATTAAATGTACTGGATAGTGGTAATTTCGAGGCCAATGCAGAGAGGGTCCTTTTTGGACTGGGATTTAAAAGAGAGGAGTTTGACAGAAAAAGATCGGAACTAAGCCAAGGGTGGAACATGAGAATTGAGCTGGCAAAAGTGCTATTGTCAAATCCAGATATACTACTACTGGACGAACCCACTAATCATCTTGATATTGAATCAATAAGATGGCTTGAATCCTATCTCAAAGAGTATAAAGGGCCATTAATTTTGATATCTCACGATAGAAAATTTCTTGATACGCTCACAAATAGGACAGTTGAAATTGTCCTTGGCAAAATAAATGATTATAAAGTACCATATTCAAAATATCTTGTACTTAGAAAGGAGAGGATGGAGCAGCAGAGAGCTGCTTTTGAGAATCAGCAAAAAATGATTGAGAAAACTGAGCAGTTTATTGAAAGGTTCCGTTACAAGGCTACAAAGTCGAATCAGGTTCAATCGAGAATTAAACAGTTGGAGAAGGTGGAGAGGGTTGAAATTGAAGAGGCGGATAACTCCAGGCTCTATGTAAAATTCCCTTCCTCGCCAAGATCGGGGCAGGTTGTTATTAAAGCAGAAGGTGCCGGATTTTCATACGGTTTAAAAAAGATTTTTAGTAATGCCAATATTGTAATAGAGAGGGGTGAGAAGGTGGCTTTATTAGGTAAGAACGGGGAGGGGAAGACAACTTTTATGCGTTTGATAACAGGCGAATTATCTCCGACAGTTGGCAAAATCTTACCTGGGCATAATGTTAAATTAGGGTATTACGCTCAAAATCAAGAAGATCTTTTGCAAAAAAATGATACTGTATTTGAAACATTGGACAAAATTGCAGTTGGGGATATCAGGACAAAATTAAGAGATATTCTTGGAGCGTTCCTTTTCAGAGGAGAGGATATAGATAAGAAAGTAGCTGTATTAAGTGGAGGAGAGCGCTCGCGTTTGGCTATGGCTAAACTTATTCTTGAGCCGTATAACCTTCTTGCATTAGATGAGCCTACGAACCATATGGATATCAGGTCAAAAGATATACTCAAGCAGGCTCTCCTAAAATATGACGGCACTCTTGTGCTGGTTTCACATGACAGGGATTTTCTTGAGGGTCTTGTAGATAAGATTTATGAATTTAGAGATGGAGTGGTCAAAGAGCATCTTGGTGGACTTAATGACTTTCTTGAGAGAAAAAAGATTGAAACTTTGGAAGAGTTACAGTTTGTTGGTAACAGTGCTATAAAAGAGAAGATTGATGGTGAGAATCCGGAAACAGAGGGCGCCGCAAACAGAGAGAGAGCAGAAAGTTACCGTCTCAGGAGGGAAATAGAAAAAGAGGCTCAGAGAAAGAGAAAAAGGATTGAAAAGTGTGAAGAGAAGATAGCAGAGCAGGAGAGTATCATATCAAAGATTGAAAAGGAGTTAAACAAATCTGTAGAGCACTCCTGTTTATCGGAACTTCTTGAGGATTATGCAAAGAGAAAATCCCGGCTCGACTCGCTGCTGAATGAGTGGGAAGAGTTACATAACGAATAATATAAGAATGATGGAGAAAGGTAATAACTTTATTTTTGGAATACATCCAGTTATGGAGGCTCTGGAGAGCCGTAGAAAAATCGAAAAGGTTTTGTTCAGACAGGGTATAGAAGGGCCTCAGTTCCGGTCTCTCATGGAGAGATTAAAGATACTGGGTATTCAATTTCAATTTGTTCCGATTGGAAAACTAAATGTTTATACAAAATCTAACCATCAGGGAGTTGTTGCGTTACTTCCTGCAGTAGATTATATCTCAATGGAAGAGATAACAACTCTTGTTCTAAAGAGCGGTAAGAAGCCTCTCATCCTTATCCTCGATGGTATAAGTGATGTTAGAAATTTTGGGGCAATTGCCCGTTCAGCCGAATGTGCAGGCGCCAATGGTATTATTCTGCCGGCAAAGGGGAGTGCTACGGTAAATCCCGATTCTGTAAAGACATCTTCCGGAGCATTACTGAGGATGCCGATTGCAAAAGTCAGTAATATTCGGGAAGCTCTGTTTTATCTTAAAGAGTCTGGTTATAAAATTATTGCAGCAACAGAAAAGGCCCAAAGAACGATATATCAGGAGTCCTATAATGAGCCGGTTGCAATAGTGGTAGGATCAGAGGAGAAGGGGGTTTCAACATCGGCATTAAATATTTCCGATTCACAGGTAAAGATCCCTATGGAGGGCACTATTGGCTCATTGAATGTTTCTGCTGCAACTACCGTTATCCTTTTTGAAATCCTGAGGCAAAGGAGCGTCTGAACTCAGAACAGACTATTGCGGTAGCTACAGCTACATTTAATGATTCAGCCCCCTCTTTATTGAATGCAGGGATGGTTAATCTCTTGTTAATTAAGCTACTTAAAGAGTCTGAGATTCCGAATGATTCACTTCCCATAATGATTATTGCAGAGTCAGGGAGAGAAGAGCTGTATATGTTATCGCCTTCCAAACAGGTTCCAAAAATATCAATACTCCCTTTATTTTCAATAACAAGTCTCTCTAATGACGTGTATTCAAGCTTTGTTCTGAAAAGAGAGCCCATTGAAGACTGTACTACTTTAGAATTATAGATATCTACGCAATCTTCAGAGCAAAAGATGGTATCTATTTTAAACCAATCTGCTATCCTGATAATTGTGCCCATATTACCGGGGTCTTTAATTGCCTCTAAAGCCAGGTAGAGTCCCTTTTTTAAGGGGTGTATAACTCTGTGTGAGAGAGGTTTTTTAACCACTGCCAAAACGGGAGATGGCGAAGAGAGGTGACTTATTCTGGACATCATCTCTTCTCCAATTTCATCCCGTTTGAGTAATAGTTTGATCTCCCATCCGGCAGTAATGAGTTCATCTACCATCTTTTCTCCTTCAACAACAAATAATCCCGTCTCATCTCTTTCGCGCTTTTTGTTAAGGGAGCGGATAAGGTTTATTTCTGCCTTTGTCACCATTATTAATAACCCAATATTTTTAGCATAGATTTGTAAGTTTGCTCTTTGCTGAAAAGTTTTGTAAAATATTCTCCATTTTCATCTACATCTATTATAATATGTTTTGGTGCGGGTTGCAAACAGTGTTGTATCCCGCCAAATCCTCCAACAGATTCCTGGTAGGCTCCTGTGTGGAAAAAGCCTATATAGAGTGGTTCTGCCCCGTTGATTGTAGGTAAGAAGATGGCATTTGCATGGGCTTCGGCGTTGTAGTAATCCTGGCTGTCACAAGTAAGTCCGCCGAGAAAAACTCTTTGATACTCATCGTTCCATTTATTGATTGGCAATAGTATAAACCTCTGCTTAATACCCCACGTATCGGGAAGCGTGGTCATGAACGAGCTGTCAACCATATACCATCTCTCCCGGTCATTCTGCTGTTTCTGATCTAAAACCTGATAGATAACTGCGCCGCTCTCTCCTACAGTGAAGCTTCCAAATTCTGTAAATATGTCCGGTTCCGGAATCTCTCTTTGATCGCAGATACTTTTAATTTGGGCTATAACCTCCTCTGCCATATATTCATAGTCATAATCAAATGCCAGTGAATTCTTAATAGGGAATCCGCCTCCTATGTTCAATGTGTCAAGCTCCGGGCATATAGCCTTTAAATCACAATATACAGAGACACATTTAGAAAGTTCATTCCAGTAATATGCGTTGTCTCTTATACCTGTATTGATGAAAAAATGGAGCATCTTTAATGAAAACTTCTTATTGTGTTTAATTTTATTCTCATAAAACGGCACAACATCACTATATCTTATACCCAGACGGGAGGTGTAAAACTCAAATTTAGGCTCCTCTTCGGCTGCTATTCTCAAGCCAATATTACAAGATTCATTAATGCTTGCATCCAGCTCGTCAAATTCCTTCATATTATCTATCACCGGTATAGTATTATTCCAGCCGCTATTGATGAGATTTGCTATATTTTCAATATAGATCTCTTTTTTGAAGCCATTACAGATTATATAAAGGTCTTTTGTTACTGTTCCCTGCTCATAGAGCGCCTCTATAAGATTCAGATCAAAAGCAGAGGATGTTTCCAGATGAATGTCATTTTTAAGAGCCTCTTCTATTACAAAAGAGAAGTGAGAACTCTTGGTACAATAGCAATAATGATAATCTCCTTTGTAATCTACTTTTGCCATTGCTACATTAAACATTCTCTTTGCTCTTTGAATTTGATAAGATATTCTTGGTAGATAAGTTATCTTTAAAGGAGTTCCATACTGCTCAATGATATTCATTATTGGCATATCGTGGAAGTATAGTTCTCCATCTTTAACTGCAAATTCATCTTGTGGAAAATCGAATGATTGTTCAACTAAATCTATGTACTTGTTTTTCATTTTTAGTATGTAAGTAAGTCAGATTGATATTTTTCACTATATGTAAGTGAGTTGCTTATAATATTTGTTGCAAATATAACTTTTTTTATAAATGAAAAGACAAATCATTATAATTACTATTTTTGTAAAAATTAAATACCTAATGGATAGGAATCCCGGATTTAAAGCCATATCACTTGTACTCTTTATTGTTCTGCCTTTTTTAATCTCTTGCAGTACCGTAAGGGTTGTTCCGGATGGTAGTACACTTCTCAATGAGAATAATGTTATCATTACCAATAGTGATATTATTGAGGCTGATAATCTTACACAATACATTAGACAACAGCCTAATAGATCTTTATTCTATGGTTGGAAACCGGCTCTTATAATTTATAACTGGAGTACAGGAAAAGATAACAGCTGGGACAGATTTGTAAAGAAGATAGGGCAGGCTCCGGTAATTTTAGATTCCTCATTAGTGAAAAAGAGTAGTGAAAATCTAAAGAATCACCTTACAACACTTGGTTATTATAATTCTCTCGTAAAGGACACGATAATCACGAACAGAAAAAAAAGTAAGGTAAATTATCTTGTCTTACTGGGTAAGAGCTTTACTTTAAGGGAGATTAACTATATTATTAATGATACGGAAATTGAAAAGATTGTATCTGAAACCTACGGTGAGACTTTGTTGGAGGAGGGAATGCAACTCTCAGAAAAAATCCTGGATTTAGAGGCTGAGCGAATAGCGGATATCCTTAGAGAGAGGGGATACTACAACTTTACCAAGAATTTTTTCTTTTTTGAAGCAGATACGTTAGCCGGAGATAACAGGGCCGACCTCTTTATCAGGATTGAAAATTATACAAGAAATGAGACTTCCAAAGAGGCCAGGAGCCATGAATTATACAGAATAAGAGAAATCTCTCTTTATCCAGATTATGACCCTGTAAGAAGCAGGGAAGACTCTTTAACCCGTTATGATATTGCTTACCTTAACCATTTCAGAGCTTTATACAGAGGAGAGCGGGCAATTAAACCTTCGGTTCTTGAAAGGATGAACATCTTGAAACCCGGGGAGTTGTATAACGAAAAGAGAGTTTCTCAAAATTATAATCGTTTTATATCGTTAAAGTCATTTTCGGGAGTCAATATACAATTTGACGAGGTGCCCTATGATTCATTGAAAAACAAAAGAGAGGTAGATTGTATTATAAGGCTCACTCCATCAAAAAGGCAGGGATATAAATTCAACCTGGAGGCTTCCAGCAATTCGAACAATCTGCTGGGGATCTCTCCAATTGCATCATATTACCACAAAAGCCTTTTTAGGGGCGGAGAGTGGTTCTCTTTAGAGTTTTTAGGTAATTTTCAGTTTAAACTAAAAGATCCGGTTAAGTCTACAGAACTTGGAGTAAATACAGGTATCTCTTTCCCAAGATTCTTGTTCTTACCAGACTCTCTTTTTTTGACAAGTGTCCCAAGAACAGAGATTAATGTAGGATACAGCTATCAAAACAGGCCAGAATTTACGAGGAATTTGATCTCATTTAGTTATGGGTACAATTGGAGGGTGGGAGAGAGGCTTTTTTATTCATTGAATCCTCTCCAACTCAATATTGTAAAGCTCTTTAACCTTAGCTCAAATTTTTACGAATCATTACAGGATCCATTCTTAAGAAACTCATATAAAAACCATTTTGACCTGGGAAGCGGTGTTACGGTATATTATACCACTAATCCCTCCGGAGAACAGGACAAGTCATTCTTTTATATGAGATGGTCAAACGATATTTCCGGAAATCTTATTAGTCTTTTTAACAGAAAACTTTCTCAGGACACATTGGGTTTCCGGAGAATCTGGAATACGCCTTATGCTCAATACGTAAAAAGTGATTTTACCGTTGGAAGAACCTGGCAACTCAACCGTGTTGAATCAATTGCCACTCGATTTAACTTTGGAATAGGGTATGCCTATGGAAATTCAAGAGTTCTTCCCTATGAAAAATTACTCTATGCAGGAGGGGCAAATAGTCTTAGAGGCTGGCAGGCCAGATCTGTCGGACCGGGAGCATCACCTATTGACAGCACCTTTAGAATACCTAACCAGACAGGAGATCTTAAGCTTGAAGTAAATGCTGAATACAGATTTAAGATGTTCTGGAGTATAGAGGGGGCGGTATTTATTGATGCAGGTAATATCTGGTCTATAAGGGCAGAGCAGGGGAGAGAAGAGAGTACTTTCAGATTCAATGATTTCTATAAAAGCATTGCCGTTAACTGGGGATTTGGAGGCAGATTAAATCTTGAGTTTGTAATTCTCAGATTAGATTTAGGAATAGTAGCCTTTAATCCACAGATAAATAAATGGATAGGTCCCGATGACTGGTTTAAGAAGAATACCTATTCCCTTCAATTCGGGGTAGGCTATCCCTTCTAACTTTATAGCCCGATACCCCATAATAGAGAATGTAAAGAAATATTGGCAAAGCTATCCAATATGCATTCTGTGCCCCTATACTATCTTTAAGGAATCCGAATAGGGTAGGAATTATTGCTCCTCCGGCAATAGCCATTACTAAAAAAGAAGAGCCTGTCTTTGTAAATCTCCCCAGATCGGCAATTGCAAGAGGCCATAAAGCCGGCCACATAAGCGAACAACCAAGAGCCATTAATGACATGAACCAGATAGAAATATCCTTTGGAGTGAATACTACTAAAAGCGCTCCGGCTATTCCCAGTAAAGAGCATATTATAAGAGCTTTAGATTGACTAAGATATTTTGGTATAAAGATAATGCCGCATATATAGCCTATAACCATTCCTATTGGAGATATCCATGCATATATTGAGGCATTTGGTAAATTTAGCCATGTAGCGTAGTCAACGAGGGTGCCGAGAGCTACTGTCTCTACTCCGACATAGAAAAAGAGCGCTAATGCGCCAAGAAGAAGGTGAGGGAATTGCCAGATAGATGTTTTATTTACGGCATAAGGGCATTCGGCTTCATCACCCGGCTCTTCTCCGGCAGCTTTAACCTCGGGAAGTGGAGCAGCCAAAGATATAAGGCCTAACAGAAGAAATACGCCTACAATTATGTAAAAAGGCAGGTATAAATCAGAAATTAAAGTGTCGGTAGTGTTCTTGCCTATTACAAATGCAAGAAATACAGGGGCTACAGGCCAGGCCAATTTGTTGCATATACCCATTATTGAGATTCTCTTGGCAGCACTCTCAAGGGGTCCCAATATGGTAATATATGGATTAACAGATGCCTGTAAAACTGTGTTTGCTATACCACTTACAAAGGAAGCCAACAGGAAGAGCAAAAAGCTTTCAGTTTTTGCAGATGGAATAAAGAGTGCAAATGCAATGGCAAAAAGAAGGAATGCCAGAGACATGGTCCTTTTATATCCTATTTTTGCAATTATCATTGAAGCAGGATAGCCGAATATGATAAAGGTGGAGAACGTCGCTGCTAAAATAAGATATGCCTCACCCGAAGATATATCCAGTGTTTTGTTTAATACAGGGATTAGAAAAGAGTTGATACCCAATGCAAAGCCAATTGCAAAAAACATCATTCCAACAAATGCGAGCGGAATAATAAAACTACCTTTTTTATTCATCTTTTTAAAGATTATTTGATTTCTAATTTAAATATAATGTCTTACAAACAGTTCAATAGCCTGATATTCTGCCATACCTAATTTGTCGAACAGTACTGCTGTATTATGATTTCTCTCCTCTGCCCTTTGCCAAAACTCCCTTCTGTCAGAACCGGGAAATAGCGGCCTGTCTTTTTGAGATTGATGCTTAAAAATTGCCTCGCGTTTAATTCTAACCTCTTCGGGACTTAAAGGTACGGCCATATCTGCATCGGCCACATCCCACTCCTGCCATGCGCCTCTATAAAGCCAAACTCTGCAATCATTAATCCACTCTTCATCTTTAAGCTCTTGTAAGGCGGTCAATATTGCATCCAGACACACTCTGTGTGTTCCGTGAGGATCACTTAAATCGCCGGCAGCATATATTTGGTGTGGCCTAACCGTATTTATAAGGTTTTTAACCAAAGATATATCCTGCTCTCCAATCGGATTTTTCTTAATATCTCCGGTTTCATAAAACGGCATATCCAGGAAATGGACTCTCTCTTCCGGAATCTTTAAGTATCGGCAAGCTGCCCTTGCTTCTCCTTTTCTTATGGCCCTCTTAACCTCTCTTATACTTGGAGAGTCCGGTTCTCCCGGATACTTTTTGCTAAACTCTTCCAAAGCCTGTTTGTAGATGTTATCTGCCATTATGTGCTCTAAACCATAAATTTTAGCGCTATCTCTTAAAAAATCCAGAAATCTTACAGCATCATGATCAAATACTGCAATATTTCCTGATACCTGGTATGCCAAATGTACCTCATGCCCATGTTCCGATAGCCTGGCCAATGTGCCTCCCATTGATATCACGTCATCATCGGGGTGAGGTGAGAAAATTATTACTCTTTTAGGGTAAGGGAGAGCTCTTTCCGGGCGTGTGGAATCATCTGCATTGGGCTTGCCTCCCGGCCATCCGGTTATTGTATGTTGTAGTTCATTGAATACCCGTATATTAATTTTACTGGCTGGTCCTTGCCCGGTAACAAGTTCACTCATACCGTTATCATTGTAATCTCTGTCTGTAAGCTTAAGTATTGGTTTATCCAACTTTTTACACAACCAAAAGACAGATTTCTTTGTCAGGTGTGGAGTCCATTCACAGAATCCTGTAAGCCACGGTGTTTTAATTCGGGTTAGCTCTGCGGCAGATGCTCTGTCTGTATAAACTTCAAGATTATTATGTTTTTGCAGATATGTTGAGGGATACTGTTCGCAGATCTCCCCTTCGACAAGCCTGGCTATTGTATCTGCTTTACCTTCACTCCAAGCCAGAAAGAAGATCTTTTTTGCCGATAATATAGTCTCTATCCCCATAGTTAATGCATACAAGGGGACAAACTCAACTCCAAAAAATTCCGATGCGGCTGATACTCTTGTGTTGTAATTGAGGGTTATTAAACGGGTTTTCGAATTATAATATGATCCCGGCTCATTGAAACCCATATCCCCAATCAGCATTACATCTATTCCGCCTAGTTGTTTTACCTTCTCTTCATACCCGATGCAATAATTGTATATATCGTTTTTTGGTATTTCACTGTTAAGGCAATGAATGTTCTCCTGAGGAATATCAATATAATCCAGAAGGTACTCTTTTATAAATCTATAGTGAGATTGAAGTTCATTTTTGTTTAAAGGCCAATATTCATCCAGAGTAAATATATGAACGTTCTTAAAAGTGATCCTCTTATCTTTACATAATTCTACCAGATTGTCATAGACCTTAATTGCTGCAGTAAACGCGCCGATTCCCAACACACAGGATCTATGTTCTTTTGCTCTGGAAATGATAAGATTGGCTATATGATCTGAAACTTTACCGCAACCTGTGTCCGATTTATCAAATATTTGGACAGGCACCTTCTCGTACCTTTTGGTAAAATCAATATTATCATTTATATTTAAGTTCATATTACATGATAATCGTTATTTTATATTAATGCCTGTTTAATAGGTATTAGTGCTTTTAGCAGATCTTCCAGCATATCCAGTTTAAGCATATTTGCACCATCTGAGAGTGCTTTTGAAGGGTCCGGATGAGTCTCTAAAAAGAGACCGTCAACTCCTGTTGCTATTCCGGCCTTTGCCATTGTTGCGATTAAGTCGGGTCTCCCTCCCGTAACTCCCGTACTTTGGTTAGGTTGTTGTAAACTATGGGTAACATCTAATACTACCGGGTACCCAAATGATTTCATAACCGGAATTGCCCTGAAATCTACGATAAGATCTGTATAACCAAATTGAGAACCTCGTTCTGTCAGGATAATTTTATTATTGCCTTTCAACGACACCTTTTCTGCGGCAAACTTCATAGATTCAGGAGCTAAAAACTGACCTTTCTTTATGTTTACATACTTTCCGGTAAGGGCAGCTGCCTCTAAAAGATCTGTTTGCCGGCATAAAAATGCAGGGATTTGTAAAATGTCGGCATTGAAGGATGCTGCAAGTTGTGCCTCTTCTGTATTGTGAATATCCGTCACATACGGCACACGTAATTTTTCTCTGATCCTTTGTAAAATCTCAAGCGCCTTTTTATCTCCCAAGCCCTGGAAAGAGTCTGCCTTTGACCGGTTTGCTTTCCGGTATGATGCCTTGAATACAAATGGAATTGAATGTTTCTCTGTTATCTCTTTTATCTCTGAGGCTATTCTGTATGTTATCTCTTCATTTTCAACTACGCAAGGTCCGGCTAAAAGGAAAAAGAGCCCCTTGCCTGTATTTTTTATATATTCAATATCGGATAGTCTCATATTAAGACAAAGTTAGTTAAAAATTAAGTTGTTCTAATCTTTTTTTTATCTCCTCTTCACGTTTATTAGACCCGGAATGATAAAATTTCAAATCCTTGAGCTCTTTGGGCAGGTACTCCTGCCTGACAAAATTGCCAGGGTAGGAGTGTGCATATTTATACCCCTCCCCATAACCCAATTCTTTCATGAGTTTAGTAGGGGAGTTGCGTAAATGCAGGGGTACCGGTAAATTACCGCTTTTTCGCACCTCTTCAATTGCTGCATCAATTGCCACATAGGCGCTGTTGCTTTTTGGAGAGACTGCTAAATATATTGCAGTATGTGAGAGGATGATTCTGCCCTCAGGCATCCCAATTTTATGCAGGGAATCAAAACAGGCCTGCGCTATTAACAGGGCGTTTGAGTTGGCCAGTCCTATATCTTCACTAGCTAAAATAATCATTCTTCTTGCAATAAAAAGCGGATCTTCACCCCCTTCTATCATTCTGGCCATCCAATAAAGCGCTGCATCGGGATCTGACCCACGTATGCTCTTAATAAATGCCGATATAATATCATAATGTTGTTCTCCGTTCTTGTCATAGAGCGCAATATTTTCCTGAAGCGCCTCTGTAACAACCTTGTTACTTATTATAATTTCATCTAAATCTATAAATCCGGAGGCAATTATATCCAGAATGTTCAGAAGCTTTCTTGCATCTCCGCCGCTAAACCTGTATAGGGCCTCCTTCTCTTCAATTGTTATTCTTTTTTTAGATAAAAATACGTCTTGTGTAAGAGCTCTTTGTGTTAAAATATCTAAGTGCTTAATTTCTAATGGCTTTAAAGTATAAACCTGACAACGGGAGAGCAGGGGGGGGATCACTTCAAAAGAGGGATTCTCTGTTGTAGCGCCAATCAAAGTTATGGTACCATCTTCAACAGCACCCAATAGAGCGTCCTGTTGTGTCTTGCTAAAACGGTGAATCTCATCAATAAATAGAATCGGACGCCTTTTTTGAAAGATAGAATTAGATCTCGACTTATCAATTATTTCACGTAACTCTTTTACCCCGGAATTGATTGCAGACAGAGAGTAGAAATCTCTGTTTAATGTATTTGCCATGATACGGGCAAGCGTCGTTTTTCCTACTCCGGATGGGCCCCATAAAATAATAGAGGAGAGCTGTCCGCTCATAAGCATTGTTCTGATAATGGAACCCTCTCCAACCAAATGTTCCTGCCCGACAAACTCTTCAAGGCTCTTTGGCCTTAATCTCTCCGGAAGAGGCCTGTCAGGAATACTATTTAACATAATATAAATTGTGTTATTATTTTCGTTTTCTTAATTGTTTAATAATTCTTGCAATGAGATTCTCAATTGATTGGTCAGGCTCAATTATATTGTAGTCCTCCCAGAAGTTCTCATCCTTATAATCGGCCACCTTGGCAGACATAATATCCTTTGGCCTGATCCGATTCTCGTTTTCAATCGTTCTCTCTTTCTCTGTGATATCTGTTACTGCAATTTCGGATAGAATTGTAT
>CAYZPF010000053.1:0-15561 GCA_964479995.1 uncultured Muribaculaceae bacterium
ATGGAATGGACGAAGAAATTGCAGATTTTGTAATTCCGCTTTGTGCTACTATCCACCTGGCAGTCAGTACTTTGAAAATAGTTTCGTGTGCTTATGCTGTGATGTATATGACGGGTATGCATACAGGATTAGACCTTTTTGCCGGATTTATAATGATGTTGGGTGTAACAATGGTAGCAGCTCCCGGGGTCCCGGGCGGAGCCATTATGGCTGCTATTGCAATACTACAGTCAATGCTTGGGTTTGATGAGACATTAATAGGTTTAATGGTGGCCCTTTATATTACAATGGATAGTTTTGGAACAGCTTGTAATGTTACGGGCGATGGAGCAATTGCCCTTGTGGTAAATAAAATCCATAAAAAAAATGAGTGGGGCAAATAATTAATTGGTTTTAAGAGGGGGGGTGAAAAGCTTAATCTATAAGTTCCTTTGTACCTCTCTGCTGTATTTCTTGACCAATGATCGGATTGTTTCAATGAAGTCATTATCACGTAACAGCTCTTCAACCGTTACATGCATTCTGTATCCCCAATAGTTTTTAGGATTGGAAGGGTTGTTTATTCTCTCAGAGCCATAATCTTTAACTCTAAGTTTGTCAAACATTGAGAACCAATCCTGTATGGGTATAGTTGTAATCATAGATGGTGAATTAAGGTGGCGTTCAATAATGGCTGTGCACAATTGTGCATCACAATCTAATGGGGCGTTACCCGAATTATTTATAAATTCTTTATAGTATTCAACGCTATTCTCTCTGCTCTCTCTTCACCAGCCCCTCAATGTAGAGGTATCATGCGTACTGGTAGTAGATACTGATAGAAAGGGGTAATCTTCTATTTTATCGAATCGTACTCCCATTTTTTTAGGCATCCTCTCAATTTGCAGCGATAGGATCTTAAGTTCATCTAATAAATCTCTGACCGAGGATGTCAGCATTCCCAAATCTTCTGCACATGCGAGCATTCCTGTTGAGGAGATTAAGTGGGGTAGTTTACCGGCGGCACTGTCATACCAAAGCTTATTGTTCCTTTTAAAGAAATAGTTATTGTAAAGAGAGAGATATGCCTCCCTGTTTTCATTATCTAAACTCTTGAACAAAGCAGTTTTATAAGCTGTCACACGAGGATGAAAATGATTCTTAATAGTTGGATCTTCAATAAATAGTATCTCAGATGCGGCAGATGACTTGTTATAATAATTTGGTTTTAAGTGGAAACCAAAATATTCTATCTCTTTAATGCTGAATGGTAGGGAGGGATTGAAAACTCCTGATACTCCATTGTTTGTATTTTGCGGTATCTCCCAGATTCTGAAAAATCCTAAAACGTGATCTATCCTGTAGGCGTCAAAATATTGAGACATTTTGATTAACCTCTCTCTCCACCAACTATATCTTTCTGTCTTCATTGCCTCCCAATTGTATGTTGGAAACCTCCAGTTCTGCCCCTCTTCTGAAAAGTCATCGGGTGGGGCACCTGCCTGAACGTTAAAGTTGAAAAGATGAGGGTATTGCCAGGCATCAACGGAGTTTCTGTTGATTCCGATAGGTAGATCTCCTTTGATAATAACTCTTTTCTCTCTTGCCTTTTCCTTTACCGATTTTAACTGCTTGTCCAGATGGTACTGTATAAAGTAATGTATGGCAACTTTGTCATATCCGGAATAGGATGGCTCTGTCATAAAGTTGAGTTCCGCTTCATTATAGCAACTGTGTCTTTCCCACTTGGAAAAATCGGCTGTTTTGAACTTATCTCTTAAATGACAGAAGAGAGCATAAGGGACAAGCCACTTTTTATTCTCATTAAAAAAATTTTGGAATACTCTGGAGTTGAATATTTTATCTTTATCTTGTTCATAAAGCTTTTGGAGATAGCGGAGCTTTAGTCTCAGAACCGATTTGTAGTCAATCACACGCAGCTCATTTAATCGTTTTGCCTCTTTTTTTAGATTATCCGTGTTGGTCTTCAGGATTCCTGCCTTTTTAAGATTCATATATATTGGATGCAGCGCAAATACCGATATTGCTCCGTAGGGATATGAGTCTCTGTTATCATGGTATATAGTAGTATCATAAATGGGCAGGATTTGCAGCAGATTCTGGTTTGTTTTGTGCATCAGGTCTATGAATTGCAATAAATCTCCAAAATCTCCGATTCCCGTACTTTTCTCTGTTCGTATGGAGAAGAGCGGAATAACTGTACCGCAAATTCGTGGAAGAGGGAGGGTAAAGTTTGTTTTATAATGATTAATATATGTGTGGCGGTTAACAATAGAGGAGATGTTTATTTCACGATTTTGGCCCTCTTCCCAAATAACATTCTCGCCATCGTGTAGTATGAATTTATATTGTAACCTTGTCTTTATATCTCTGTAATTGCAGGTTAAGAAAAAAATTCCTTTTTCATCCTGTACCATCTGCCTGGCTTTATATGGATCCCACTCTCCAAAGAACTCATCCTCTCCGCATAGATACAGATTGTAGCCGGGAGGAGCGCCAGGCGAGGTAACTGATATTGTAAGCTCTTTTTTTCCTGGGATCTCCTTATCCTGGAGTGACCCATAAAGAACTTTCCTGTATGCGTCAGTGAAAAACGGAGCGTTCTCATCTTGTATTATCCACTTATCCAGTACAATATAAGGTGTTTTCCCGTTTACATAAAGGATTCTTGGCGCCCCGGCTTCAAAGATAATTTTACCCGATCTCTCTTTTATAAAATATTTATATGTGAACTTGCTGCTTGCTTTAAGCTCTATGTAAAAGCGCCATAAATTGTTTGCTTCCGTAGTGCTTTCTACTAAAATTTCTCTCTCTTCGTCTCCTTTTAGTACTACTCCCCGGATACAGATAGACTCTCCAAAAGATAGATTATAAGGTATGGAGAACTGGTGTCTCATTTTTATGAATATTTATAAACAAACCTAACTATTTTTATTAACTCAAAAAAAGAATGGACTTAAAATATGCAATGATTATATTTGTCTAAAAGAAGTAAGTATGAAAAAAGTATTATTTATTATAATAATTTTAGTATTAAAGCTCTTTTACTCTTGTTCTACATCATCTTTAAAGGACGGAGAGTATGAAATAGAGATATATTCAACCAATGATATACATGGTAGAATTTTTGACACTCTTTATGACGGCAGCTTGGTACATCCATACTCCATGGCCTCTGTCTCAAAATATATAAAGGAGAGAAGAGCCGAGATTGGTAGAGACAATTTGGTGCTGTTGGATATAGGGGATAATCTGCAAGGGGATAATTCGGTATTTTACTATAATTATGTGGATACAGTATCGGAACACCTGATTCCTAAGCTTTTTAATTATTTAAATTATGATGCTGTTGTTGTTGGTAACCACGATGTTGAAGCTGGTCACAGAGTGTATGACAAAATTAAAAAAGAGCTTAGGATGCCGTATCTGGCAGCTAATGCAATTGATGTAAAAAAAGGCGCTCCTTATTTTGAACCTTATACAATAATTAAGAGGGAAGGATTGAAGATTGGTGTTATTGGAATGACAAATCCCAATATTCCAAAGTGGCTCCCTAAAAAACTTTGGAGTGGGATTCACTTTGATGAGATAACCGTTTCCCTTGAAAAGTTAATTAAAAGGGTGAGGGAGAAAGAGGGGGCTAACCTTGTCATTGTGGCTCTCCATGCCGGCTTTGGAGATGAGGAGGAGTATAGTTTAGAAAATCCTGCGGCTTATATTGCCAAAAATGTCAAGGGTATTGATATGCTTTTCGCTTCGCATGATCATCGCCCTGTAGTAAAAATGGTTGAGAGCAAAGATGGTTTGGTATTGGTTTTAAATTCGGGTTCTCATGCTTCAAATCTGGCTCAAGGTAAGATTTCAGTTTTGGTTAAAAATGGTAAAATTGTTTCAAAAACAGTGTCGGGTTCCCTTATTCCTATGAGTTCAATTCCCCCTGACCCTGATTATTACAAGATGTTTAAAGAGAATTACAATGCAATAAAACAGTTTACTAATCAAGAGGTGGGCGTGCTGAATAACACCATCTGTACTAAAGATGCATTCTTTGGTCCAAGTGAATTTGTTGACCTGCTTCATTTTTTTCACTTAAATGCCTCGGGAGCCGAGATCTCATTTGCAGCTCCACTCTCCTATAATACCACTATTCAAAAGGGCATTCTTACATATCAGGATCTATCTAAACTTTATCCCTATGAAAATCAGCTATATGTTGTTGAACTAACCGGTAAAGAGATAAAAGAGTATCTGGAATACTCCTATTCTAAATGGATAAATGTTATGAAAAACAGAGATGACCATCTGTTATTACTAAATAATGGAGATAAGGCGGAAAGGAGCAGATTCCAAAATCCGTTTTTTAATTTTGATTCGGCAGCGGGTATAATATATGAGGTAGATGCAACCAAAGAGACCGGAGAGAAGGTTAATATAACTTCAATGGCAGATGGTAGTGATTTTGAATTAGATAAGAGGTACAGGGTAGCGATGACTTCATATAGGGCTAATGGGGGTGGAGATATTTTAGAGTTAGGGGCGGGAATACCTGCCAATCAATTGGAGGGGAGAGTTGTTGAAACATTCCCGGATATAAGGGATATAATCTACTCCTATCTAAAGGTAAATAAAAGACTGACTGCTGTTAAGCTGAATCACTGGAAAATAGTTCCGGAAGATTTTATTACAGAGGCTATTAAAAAAGATTACAGACTACTCTTTGGCGAGTAGTCTGTAATTAGTTTTTTTTGGTGATATTTCGGTTGTTATTTGAAACTTACTTTGCGTAACTAACAGAGCGTGTCTCTCTGATAACTGTAATCTTCACTTGTCCGGGGTAAACCATTTCATCTTGTATTTTTTTGGCAATGTCAAGTGAGAGTTGTTCTGAATCTTTATCGGAAACCTGTTCGCTTCCAACAATAACTCTTAGCTCTCTGCCGGCTTGTATGGCATAGGACTTAGTTACTCCTGGATATGCAAGCGCCAGGTTCTCAAGCTCTTTTAGTCTTTTTATATAAGACTCTATAACCTCTCTCCTGGCTCCCGGCCTTGAACCGGAAATAGCGTCGCTTACAAGAACCAGCGGTGCAATAATCGAGGTCATCTCGGCCTCTTCATGATGTGAGCCTATTGCGTTACAAATTTCGGGCTTTTCTTTATATTTCTCTGCGAGCCTCATTCCCAAAATTGCATGAGGTAATTCGGGGTCTTCGTCAGATACTTTGCCTATATCGTGTAAGAGTCCGGCGCGCTTAGCAATCTTGGAGTTTAATCCAAGTTCAGATGCCATTGTTGCACAAATATTTGCTACTTCTCTTGAGTGTTGAAGCAAGTTTTGTCCGTATGAGGAGCGGTACTTCATTCGGCCTATGAGCTTTACTAGTTCTACGTGAAGCCCGTGCACGCCTAAATCTATACAAGTTCTTTTTCCTGTTTCAAGAATCTCATCATTGAGCTGCTCCTGTACTTTTGCCACAACCTCTTCTATTCTTGCCGGGTGTATTCTTCCATCTGTAACAAGTTGGTGTAACGCAAGCCTTGCAACCTCTCTTCTGACAGGATCAAAGGCAGACAAAAGAATGGCTTCGGGAGTGTCATCTACTACTATCTCTACACCTGTTGCGGCTTCAAGAGCGCGGATGTTTCGTCCTTCTCTGCCTATTATCCTTCCTTTAATTTCGTCACTCTCTATATTGAACACAGTTACAGCATTTTCTATGGCTGTTTCAGGTGCAATTCTCTGGATAGTATTGATAACTATACGTTTAGCCTCTTTACTTGCAGTTAAACGGGCCTCATCAACCACTTCACTGATATAGGACATGGCCTCACTTTTAGCTTCAGATTTCATTGTCTCTATCAATTGATTTCTTGCCTCTTCTGCCGACAGGCCTGCTATATTCTCTATTTTTTGAATTGCCTCTATTCTAAGCTTTTCATATTCTGCCTCTTTTCTATCAATATGAATTTGCTGATTTTTAAGATGCTCTTTAGTGGCTTCAAACTCTTTTAGCTTTTTTTGCAATTCTCCGTTTTGTTGGTTGATATGGATCTCTCTTTGCTTGAGTTTGTTCTCTTGCTGAATAACCTGGTTGGTCCTTTCAAGAATCTGTTGCTCATGTTCACTTTTGAGTTGAAGAAACTTCTCTTTTGCCTGAAATATCTTCTCTTTTTTTATGTTTTCACCATCCTGTTCGGCACATCGGATTATCTCCTGGTGTTTTCTTTTGAATACGATATGACCTATGTAATATGAAAGAGCGAAACCGGCTACTGCGGCCGGTATAATAATTATTATGTATTCCATCTTTTTTTATCTGATATGTATATTATCTGTTTAACTAAAAAAAGCCGCCGGTCAAACTATTAAGCTAAAATCTTAAAAATATAAGATTTGAGCTCCGATATTCTGTCGCAAACGTCCAACGTCCCATAAATGGAATCCCCCGAAGGGTAAATAGGCCTGTTTTTGACAATCGAGTTGGCTCGGTATTGCTATAGTGTTGATTTTGGCAAAGAGCTCAACCGACGGCTAAATGTTTACAACAGCAAAGTTAAACAAGATTTATCTTTATATAATCATCAAGCAAATTATCCAGTATTTTTAACTCTTCAATAATTAAATTTGTTTCAATATTCTCTTCTGCATCAATCAATCTGATAACAAATTGAAGTAGAGCCATTGACAAGGCATCCTGAGTATCCCTGTTTGCATATTTCTTTCTGTAAACAGATGTTTTCTCATTTATAATCTTTGCTGCAGCACGAATCTTCTCCTCTTCTACAGCGGGGATCAATAGGGGGTAGCTTCTATCTGCAATTGTTATTTGTATAGATTGTTGTCCCATAATTTAATCATTTAGCAAAGCAATACATTTGTTAATCTCTCTGACAATTTTTCCTATCTTCTGTTTTGCCTCTTTAACATCTCCCGAAGATGTTTTAAAAGCCTCTGCTAATTGTAATTTATTTACTTTTTCTTCCAGTTCTTTAATTTTGTTAATACTACTGTTTCTCTCTTCTGTACATAGTGACAATTCCCTGTTTAATTGCGCTATTTCTGCTACAGACTGTTCGTAAGCGGAAATCAGTTTCTCTATCTTAGCCTTAAGGCTGTTAATTATAGTTTGATATTCAGGATTCATTATCAATATGTAGCTATACAAAGATAATAAATATTAAACATATATAAAAAAAGTGCCTCTACATATTTTGTAAAGACACTTAAATTGTGTTATTACTAACTTCAGTTTCAGATGGTATGTATCTCTTTTATTCTCTTCATACCTTCATTTATTGCCTTTTCATTCAGCGGTATAAGAGAGTGATGACGCTCAGGTATTGATTTTTTCAAACCTTCAATAACGTTAGGCATTTCAACAATTGGTTTCATTTTGAGGAATGCTCCAAGAACTACCATGTTATAGGCTTTCGAATTTCCGACTTCGGCTGCAATATCTACAGCTTCTATTGAATAAATTGAGATATCCTTTCTTTGGGGATGACGGGTAATACCATTGGGATCATAAATAAGTACTCCTCCGGGTTTAACTTGCTCTTCAAACTTATCCATTGATTGCTGGTTAAGTATTATTGCGGTATCAAACCTGCTCAATATTGGAGAGCTAATCTTTTTGTCGCTAAGTATAACTGTAACGTTTGCTGTTCCTCCCCGCATTTCGGGCCCGTATGAAGGCATCCAGGTTACCTCCTGTCCTTGCATTATTCCGGAATAGGCCAGTATTTTACCCATGGAGAGTACTCCTTGTCCTCCAAAACCTGCTATAATAATCTCTTCTTTCATATCGTTAATTTTTATCTGTCTTTAAGATCTCCCAGAGGATACTGAGGGAACATGTTTTCAACCATCCACTCATTTGCTTTAACCGGTGTCAGTTTCCATCCGGAGTTGCAGCTGCTCACTACTTCAATAAATGAAGTGCCTTTGTTTTGGGCAGAGTTTTCAAATGCTTTTCGTATGGCTCTTTTAGTTTTCCTGACTGCAGCAGAGGACTGGACAGATTGTCTTGTTACATAGCAGGTTCCGTCTAATTGAGCAATAAGATTTGTTATTTTTAAAGGGTTGCCGTGAAGGTTCTCCTGTCTTCCGTATGGAGAGGTTGAGGTCTTCATTCCTAAAATTGTAGTAGGGGCCATCTGTCCTCCGGTCATTCCGTAAATACCGTTATTTATGAAGATAACAACAATATTCTCACCTCTGTTGCATGCATGCATGATCTCGGCTGTACCTATTGATGCCAGGTCTCCATCTCCTTGATATGTAAATACATACTTGTCGGGAAATAATCTTTTTGTGGCGGTTGCCAAAGCCGGAGCCCTGCCGTGTGCTGCCTGCTGCCAGTCAATATCAACATAGTTGTATGCAAATACGGCGCAACCAACAGGTGAGATTCCTATTGTTTTATCTTGTATCCCCATCTCGTCAATTACTTCGGCAATTAGCTTGTGTACAGTTCCGTGTGAACAACCCGGACAGTAGTGCATTACAGTCTCTGTTAAGAGCGGGGTTTTAGAGTAAACTCTATTTTCGGGTCTGATTATATCTTTTATTTCCATACTCTTTTACTCTTATTTGTTAATCTCCTTTTTGAATGCTTCGAAAACCTCTTCCGGCGAAGGGACAATTCCTCCGAGCCTGCCGTAGAAGTTAACCGGAACCTTGCCGTTTATAGCTAATCTGACGTCTTCTATCATCTGCCCTGCACTCAACTCTACTGTCATAGCTGTTTTTAGTTGAGGCGCCAATCTCTGAATCTCTTTGGTTGGGAACGGGAAAAGAGTAACAGGGCGTAGAAGGCCTAGTTTAATACCCTCTTTTCTTGCAAGTTCTACTGTGTTTTCACAGATTCTTGCCATACATCCGTAAGCAACTATAAGGTGTTCTGCATCTTCGCACATAAGTGTTTCGAAACGAACCTCTTCCTCTTCCATCTGTTTGTATTTAGCCTGGAGCTTTTTGTTCAGATTTTCGTGAACTACAGCATCAAGAGCCAAAGAGGTAATTACATTTTGTTTGCGGTTAGGAGTTTTTCCGGTTGTAGCCCAGGGGTATTTCTCAATAATCTCTTTCTCTGTTAATCTTGGCTTCATTGGCTTTAGCTCAACTTTTTCCATCATCTGACCAACCACTCCGTCGGCAAGAATCATAACAGGTGTCAGGTATTTGAAAGCTAAATCAAACCCGAGATCTACAAAATCATACATCTCCTGAGCTGTGGTAGGAGCTAATACGACCATTTTATAGTCTCCGTGTCCGCCGCCTTTACAAGCCTGGAAGTAATCTCCCTGTCCGGGTTGAATAGTGCCTAAGCCGGGACCACCTCTTACAACGTTGACGACCAGGCAAGGAAGCTCTGCACCTGCAAGGTAGCTGAGTCCTTCACACATTAAACTTAAACCGGGGCTGCTGGATGAGGTCATCACCTTTTTGCCGCATGAGGCGCCTCCATAGAGCATGTTAATAGAGGAAGTCTCGCTCTCTGCCTGGAGTACTACCATTCCTGTTGACTCCCAAGGTTTTTCTACCATTAGAGTCTCCATTACCTCTGATTGAGGTGTAATAGGGTAACCGAAATATCCGTCACAACCATTTCTGATTGCAGAGATAGCTATAGCTTCGTTACCTTTCATTAAAATGTATTCTGCCATATCTAATTGTAATTTTTTTGATTAAACTTTAACTCTGTAAACAGTTATACAGGTGTCTGGACAAACAACGGCGCAATTTGTGCAGCCGGTGCAATTTTCTGGGATAGCCATATAGGCATAATTGTAACCTTTGCTGTTTACCTCATTAGACAAAGCAATGGTATTGGTGGGACAATTAACGATGCAAACACTGCACCCTTTGCATCTTTCGGTGTCCACCACAATAGCTCCTTTTAATGCCATATTAAAATAGTATTTAGTTTATAATTGATTACAAAAATATATAATATTATCAATAAAATGAAAGAAAATAAAAGAATTAAATAGAAATTAATTAGAAAAATAGTTAAATCCTCTAACTACATCCTTTATTATATGGTTCCATCTTATTATAATTCCAATGATTAAAAGGATAATAATAATAATAAAGCCCTTTGATGTAGGGGAGAGATTTTTTAACCATTTAATAACTCCCTTAAACATATCTATTCTTTAACAATTCTTATTCTGGCATCTACTGCAATAACTTGTTTTGAGTTGCCCAGCAGGGGATTTAAATCCATTTCAAAAATCTCCGGAGTTGCATTGCATAATGCCGAAACTCTTCTTATGGCATCCACAAAGAGGAACTGATTAACGCCCTCTTGTCCTCTTGTACCCTCAATGATTTTGAAGCCCTTGAGAGATTTTATCATCTCTTCGGCCTCACTTTTGGTTATTGGGCTTAACCCGGTACTTACATCTTTTAATACTTCAATATAGATACCTCCTAATCCACACATAATCAAATGTCCAAAGCTACCCTCTTTTTTTGCTCCTACAAAAAGCTGTGTGCCCAAAAGCATTGGTTGAAGTAAAATGGCTGTGGTATCTTTAATTCTGATCATTCTGTTAAACTCCAGCTGTAGTGTCTCTTCATCGGATACGTCCAGAACAACTCCGCCGACATCTGATTTATGGATGGGGCCAACCACTTTCATAACCAAAGGGTAGCCAATCTCTTTGGCCATTCTTTTAGCGTCATTAAGATTATCGGCTATTGCTTCCTTTGCTCTGTTGATGCCTGCTGCATCCAGTAGTTTCTGAACATTTCCGGGAGAGAGATAACCCTCTTCACAATTGTCTATTACAGACCTGATTAGCTTAGTGTCAACGGGCGGTAGTCCACAATTGTTGGTACTCTCTTTTGTGTTAAGCACTTTGGAGAGAGCTGTTCCAAACATCACTTCGTCTGCAAAAGTAATTCCACCCTTTGTCTGAAAATACTCTATCTCCTCTTTTACATTGACGATTGAAGGCAACACAGGATAGATAGGCTTTTTACAGCTCTGCATCTTGTCCCATAACGTATCATATACATCGAACACTTCGGTTAATCCGGGCGATCCGAATATTACTACCATTGAGTCAACATCAAAATCTTTTTCGCAGGCATCTATAATATCTGCTAATTGTTGTGCTGTACCTGTAGCCAGGAAATCAATGGGGTTGGATACAGATGAGCCTGGGTATAGCTTTGTGAGAAGAGAATCTGCCTTTTTCCCTTTAATTTCAGGAATATTAATTCCGTTTGCCGAAAGGGTGTCAGTTAACATTACTGCCGGTCCTCCGGCGTGTGTTATTATAGCCACTCTGTCGCCTTTTGGCTTTGGATACAACAGGACAGAGGCTACTGTGGCTAACTCTACTCTGCTGTAACATCTTATAATTCCGGCTTTTTTAAAGAGAGTGTTAATAGCGATATCCGGAGAGGCTAAAGCTCCGGTATGTGAAGATGCCGCTCTGCTGCCAGCTTCACTGTACCCCGATTTAATGGCAGCGATTTTTGCCCCTTTCTTAATTAATGATTGAGCATGTTTCAAAAGTTTTGCAGGCTTAGTTATGCTCTCTATATAAAGAAGTTTAACAGGGGAGCTCTCTCCGTGAATATATGTTTTATCTAGGTATTCAAGAAGATCTTCAACACCAATTTGGGCGCTGTTCCCTACTGAATAGAGGGATGAGAATGTTAATCCCATTTGCATGGACGACTCTATAATAAAGACTGCTGTTGCACCTGAACCTGAGATAACATCTACCCCTTTCGGATCCAATTTTGGAATCGGCTTAGTGAAAACCCCTGCATAAGAAGGTGTAAGGACACCTATACAGTTGGGCCCTATTAGTGATGCATTCGCTTTGTTGCATATTTTTACAATTTCCTCTTCAAGTTTTGCACCTTCCGGGCCGTCTTCATGAAACCCGGCTGAGAAGATTATGATCGCCTTGCACGATTTTTTATTGCACAGAATATCTGTGGTCTGAGGGCATAATGCTGCGGGTATGGCCAATATTGCCAAGTCAACCTGAGGAAGATCTTCGACACTTTTAAATGTTTGGATTCCCTGAACATTCTCAGATTTTGGATTTATTACATAAAGCTTTCCTGAGTAATTAGTGTCAAGAAGGTTCTTTAGTACATTTCCGCCGGGCTTCTGAATATCTTCGGAGCCACCTACTATTACAATACTTTTGGGTGAGATTAATTCTTTGGTAATCATAATTGGTATTTAGCTTGCAAAGGTAATAAAAAGCTATAAAATAATTTAAAAATCTTTATAATATTTCGGTAAATTCTCTGATTGAGTTAAAATTGTTAGATTTTTTATCATAGACAAACCATGTTCTTTTGTTTGAATATTCAATGTACCTATATGTTAAATCAGGTGATTCTTCGTTAAAAACAGGATTAGGTAAACTATCTTGTCTTCGCCATAATTTAGATTTAATACCTACTGCATTCTTAAAAGAGAGGCCATTTTTCATGTGGGTAAACAGTAGTTTTTCAGTGCCTTCTTCGTAATAGTGTTTGCAAAAACCGTAGAGAAGCAATCCCTTTTCTTCATTGTTGACATGGTAGTTAAATTCTGATTCACCTATAAATGAGAGTAGGGTCGTAAATAACTCTTTTCCCGAAAGGGCAATATCTCTGAACAGATCTCTCCAGATGCTTCGGTTAAAGAACATTTCAATAATTTTTGAAATAATTGTAATTTTATTGAGTTCCGGGTAGGAGATAGATGAATTCATTAATATCTCATATGGGGGTAAATCTGAGTGTGTTAACTTTAATCTTTTTGCGTTGATACAAAATTCGGTTCCAGGAAGAATTTTGAGGAGTTCAAGCTGGATTTCCGCAGGATTTACTTTTAATAACTGTATAAGATCGTCCAGCAAATTATCAAAAGAGTAATGTGGTAAACCGGCAATAAGGTCGCAATGAACTTCAAACTTTTCAAGGGAGACAAGAAATTCTATTCCATCCAGAGCTTTTGACACCTCTCCTCTTCTTCCGGAAGCTTTTAAAACGTTGTTATTCAAGCTTTGAATTCCTGCTTCAATATGGAGTAATTTAGGGGGGAGGGTTTTTAATTTTTCTCTGATTTTTGTACCAAGTAAAGAAGGATGTACCTCTAAGTGAAACTCAATTTCTGGAAATTGCTCAAAAATAGAAAGGAGCTCTATTGCCCTTTTCTCATTTCCATTAAAAGTTCTGTCCAGAATCCTTATCTCTTTGATTCCTTTTTCTGCAATATTTTTAATCCGGTTTTTTATAACCTCTATGGCTATATCTCTTATTGCAAGTCCATTTCCACTTATGCAGAATCCACAACGATTGAAGCACCCTCTGGAGGTCTCTAATTGTATAAATGGCTTATCCCAGGGAAAGAAGAGAGACTCCTCGGGGGCGTTCAGATAAGAAAAGTTCTCTGACACAGCATATCCGTTATCAATATACTCATTGGCAGAGTTAATAAAGCAAAACCCTTTGAGTGACTGCCAACCGGTAACATCCTCGCAATTCTCTACAAAGAGGGGAAATATCTCTTCCCCTTCCCCTCTGAACACTGCATCAACATAGTGTTCTCTTTTTAGAAAAAGCATATTCTCTCCCAAAAATTCAGGCCCGCCTAATACAACCTTAGTATGGGGCAGTATTTTTTTACATCTCTCAAGAATTGATATAACGTAACTGTGGTTGAAAAGCCATAATGTGGAGAGGATAAAATCTGGTTTATAGTTGATTATCTCTGAGATATAATGACAAATATCTTTGTTTTTACTACCCGATACTATATGCCAGGAATGTTTTCCTTCAAGCTCTTTGCTCAGTTGAGCGTGTAGTGCGGGGATGGCCAGAGAGGAATGAGAGTAAGAAGCGTTAACATCTAACCACAGGAATCTCATTTTTCTCCAAAATTACTAATTTATTCAATGTTCTCCATTTTTTAATCTTATTCTAAATTTATATTTTTGAGGAATATTCTAAAGTGATGGAAAATTCAATTTTAATAAAAAATGTTATATTGGGGGAGAGTGCCAGGGATGTTCTGATACTCAATAATAAGATAGAAAAAATCTCAGAATTAATAGATTATGCAGCTTCTAAAATAATAGTGGGAGAGGGGAAACATATTTTGCCCGGTTTTGTAAATATGCATACCCATGCAGCTATGACTCTAATGAGAGGTGTGGGTGAAGATATGGCGCTTAAGGAGTGGTTAAATGAGAGAATATGGCCGATTGAAGCTAAGTTAGATGAAGAGATTGTTTACTGGGGTACTAAATTGGCTTGCTTAGAGATGATTAAAAGTGGCACAACAACCTTTAACGATCACTATTTCTTTATTGATTCGGCTGCTAAAGCCTCTTCAGAGATGATGATGAGGTCTGTTCATTCATATCTCATTCTGGATTTACACGACTCTACTAAGTGGGATAGGATAAAAGCGGGATGCTATAATGCTTTAGGGCAGTCTGAGAAATGGGGTACAAGAGAGGAGTTGGCTATAGGCATTCACTCTCCTTACAGTGTGTCTGAGGAGATGTTAAATTGGGGAGTGAGCTTTGCCAGAGATAATGGATTGCTAATTCATATCCATGTGTCTGAAACAGAGGGAGAGAATAAAGAGTCGCTTAAAAGGCACAATCTTTCTCCTACGGCATATTTGGATAAACTTGGAGTACTGGGGCCGGATGTTATAGCAGCACACTGCCTGTGGATGAGTGATGAAGACATTGAAATTTTTGCCAAAAGAGATGTTAAGGTGGTACATAACATCAATTCGAATCTGAAAATTGCTTCGGGGTATCAGTTTCGTTACAATGAGTTTAGAGATGCTGGGGTTACGGTTACTTTGGGTACCGATGGATGTGCTTCCTCTAATAATTTGGATATGATTGAGACTATGAAGACAACAGCTCTTCTTCAAAAGGGATGGAGGAGGGATCCTACAGCTATGCCTCTAAGCGAGTTGATAGATTTATCTACTCTTAATGGAGGAAAAGCGTTGAGGCATAATACGGGAAAGATTGAAGAGGGATTTTTGGCAGACTTAATCTTAATTGATACAGAGTCTTTTGCATTTACGCCAAATATCAACTTTTCTGCTAATCTAATCTACTCTGCAAATAGCTCTTGCGTCGATACTGTAATATGTAATGGGAATCTATTAATGGAAGGAAGAGTTGTTGAAGGAGAGAAGGAGATTATTGAAAATGCAAACAGAGTGTATAAAAAATTAATAAAATAGATCATGTCAACAGAGTATGTTAATAAAATTGAAGAGGTAGCAAGATTTATCTCTCAAAAAATTTCTAATAAAAAGCCTTTGGTAGGGATAATCCTTGGCAGCGGATTAGGAGAACTTGCAGAAAGGATTGAAGAGAAGATTGTTATTCCATATAGTGGAATTCCTCATTTTGTCCAATCAACTGCCATGGGGCATAAAGGTAATTTTATTGCCGGATATTTGGGAGGTAAATTTGTTGTCGCAATGCAGGGAAGATTTCACTTCTATGAGGGGTATGATATGCAAACTGTGACTTTGCCGGTGAGGGTAATGAAGGTTT
>CAYZPF010000054.1:0-14722 GCA_964479995.1 uncultured Muribaculaceae bacterium
TAAACAGGAGGGCATCATGAAAAAGTATATATTTATAATAATCGTCCTCTCCTTAACCATTATACCCACATCTTGCAACAGATGGTTAGATGTTACTCCACCTTCACAGGTGCGGGAGGAGAAGCAGTTCAACTCGGCAGACGGATTTCAGCAAGCACTGATCGGATGTTATATTGGTATGACAGACGATGTACTCTACGGAAAGGCTCTCACCTGGTCAACAATTGAACTTATGGCCGGACAGTTCGAGGGGTTACAGCCGCTCACGTCCAATGACTACAACATCTCACAGTTCAATTACAAAACCACCAATGCTTTAAATTATATTGACGGAATATGGGCAAAAGCATATAATGTAATATCAAATGCAAACAACGCATTAAAATTCATTGAGCTAAACAGAACAGTTTTAGATGAAATAAACTACAAACTAATTAAGGGAGAGCTTCTGGCAATACGAGCATATATGCATTTAGATCTTTTGAGACTGTACGGAAATGGAAATCTGGCAAACAGGACAGATTTAGACTCAAAACAGACCATTCCGTACGTAACAGAACTTAAAAAAGAGATGACAGCACAACGCTCTTACAAAGAGACATTTGAACTATTAATCAATGATCTTAAAGAGGCAATCACGCTTTTAGAAGAGGACCCTGTTACCAGGTTAAGACCAGAAACATAATATACCGATGTCAATACAGAGGGGTTTTACACCAATCGTAAAACAAGATTCAATTACTATGCAACCTCGCTCCTTTTGGCCAGAGTCTATATGTGGGAAGGGAGCAAAGAGAGTATGTCAAAAGCCCTTCAACTGGCAAACAAGGTGATAGCTGAAGCAGAGGCTAACGGCTTGGTTAGCTGGACAACCAGTGCAGGGATGAGTGATGATATAGTTATGAAAAGTGAACACCTTATCTCATTGAGTATTGAAAACTTAGCTGTTAAAACAGCCAATTACTTTAGTATAGAGATTATTGCACAAATGAACAGTGTAGCCCAGTATGTATCGGCCAACAGATTGATGAGTATCTACGAGGTAGAGAGTGTAGGAGCATCTGATTTCCGGTTCCAGAAACAGTTTATCCCAAATACAGTAATACTGGATGGCAAAAACGCCTATACTCCTCTTAAGTTCTTTGGAACTGTCACAACAAAAATACAAAAGAGCTTCATACCACTTATGAGAATTCCGGAGGCATACTACATTGCGGCGGAATGCTATCTCAAACAGAATACTCCCGACATAGACAACGCATTGGAAATGCTCAACTTTGTAAGGCAAAAGAGGGGGATAACCTCCAGTTTGACCGGACTCTCATCGGCTCAGATAATGGATGAGATAGTTAAAGAGTATGCAAAAGAGTTCTACTGCGAAGGGGTGATGTTCTACCTCTATAAAAGATTAGGAAAAGAGGAGATCCCCGGTTATAATCCCCCTGCAACAGATGCAGTTTATCAGCTCCCATATCCGGAAACCGAACTCCAGATGGGCAGATCACAGTAATTTTAAAATTATGAATGTTATGAAAATCAAGATATTAACAACAACATTACTAGCTCTCATCACACTGTTATTCGGATGCCAAAAGGATGATATTATGCTTTTTGACACAAATGATAGTGGGGTTGTCTTCCCTGGTTTAGGCGATTCAAGGATTTACACGGGTTACAACTCCGGTGATAATATCTATTATATAAGCGAATCATTTCTAAGTATCCCTATGACAGAGAAGAGACTTATAGTGGACTTCCCGGTGAGGATTTCAGGAGATTCGGTAAATTATAACAGAGTAGTGGGGTATGAAATTATCCCCGACAAGACAACCGCTACCGGAGATCAATATAGCATTGTGGAAGCATTGATACCTGCCGGAGAGAGCTATGGAAGGATCAGATTTGAATTAGAGCGCAAAGAGGTGCTGGACAGCACCACCATTAAAGTGGGTATCAGGCTTAAAGATTCTGAAGATCTTAAAGTGGGCTCTAATGAGTATATGACGGGAGTTTTAAGCTGGAGCAATATGCTCCCGATGTTTACTAACACCGCAAATTACATAAGGACTTATAATTGTATTGTGTTGACTCCACTGGCCAAAACCAGCGCAGTAAATACTTACTACAGTCCCAATGCACACAAAGCAATACTTGACGCACTCGGCTGGCCAATCAACTACTGGCCTACCTACACCAACCAAATAATTGATCCAGGTACAGGAACAATTACAATGTTAGGAGTCTATTATACCGATTTCTACGCACAAAAGCTTAAAGCTTACCTCGACGCCTATGCAGATGCCAACGGAGGAGTTAGACTCAAACATAACGCCGGACTGGCAGAAGGAGTCGAAATCCAGGCAAGAGTGGCAAATGCAGTTTACAAACCATAACTATTAAATTGTTAAAAGATGAAAAGAAAAATATTTATACAAATAGTTTTGCTGGGTGCGGTAATGGTTATCGGAGGCTGCTTTACCGATAAATCTGGTTTAGATGTAAATAAGATTGACGAAATCATAATCGAAACTTCCGACATGAGCTCAATACTAAGAGTGGAGTACTTGGAGGAGATAAATTTTGCACCTACAGTCAAGATAGGAGACGTAACCAACCCTACAACAAATGTTACATACAGATGGCAAATCAATCAGGCGCCCGGTTCTACACAGCTTGTAGAACTTGGTGAAGAGAGAGAGCTTAATACCGTAATGAAGAATCCCATCCTGGCATCTGCCTATAAACTCATCTTTACAGTCAGAGACGAGGTACATGGCATAGAGTACACAAAGAGTTGGCCTCTCTTTGTAAGCAGCTCCTTTAGAGAGGGTATTGTGGTTGCCGACACAAAAGATGGAGCCTCTTCTGACATTTCCCTGATAATGGATAATGGTATAACTACCTCTTACAGTGGCGGTATAAGCATTAAATACAATATTTGGGAAACTCAAACAGGGGAGAGAAACCCTTCACTAATAAAAAGTATTGCATACACCATTCATAAACCCACAGCAATCCTTACAAAAAATGTAATAACGACTATTTTTGAAAACAAGGATATCAAGATGTATGACTGTCTGGATTATTCGGTTTACCAAACGGCAGAGATGCTATTCCCGGGGAAAAGTGATAACTTCAATCCCCAGGCTTTTTACACCATAAACAACGCACAGTGGGTACTGGTAGTAAACAACATCTCATATGTTACAAACAGCAATCAGGGACACACCTCATTCATGATAGCAGCATCGGGTGTCAACTACGCCGACAATGCAATCCTCACTGTAGATAACGCAAGCGGAGCGGGACCGTATGCCTTTTGGTTTGACAGCAATACCGGTAAATTTCACGCAATCACCATGACATTTACTACACCTGCTACCAGCGATGTGTACAGTACACAGGGGGTATTTGACCCGACAAATCTTCCAGGGAGAAGAATGGTGGCCTCCGACATCAGTGTAGACGGGTACACTACCGCCTCACTGCTTAAAAACAGCACTACTAATAATTATGAGCTCTATACAATCTCAACCTCATACTATGATCCTAACTGGAATCTAATTCCCTCACTGCCTAAATTAAAGGTAGATTTGCCTCCAGATCTTACACCTATATTGAACTCTGCGGTTTCTATCTTCTTTACAATGCATGACCCAATAATGTATGTTGCTACGGCAAACAAAATATACGCAATCATATTTGGTGGAGGGGTTGTCTCATACAGTGAGAAGTACACCGCACCAGCCGGAGAGCAGATCTCAAAAGCCAAACTCTATGTGCAAGGAAGATACAGGCTTAATAAAGCAGAATTTGACCCTCTTTACGGCCCCATATTTGAGGATCCCCTAACCCTTAATACCAAAGCAGTTGTTGTTGCCACGCTTAAAGGACAAAATGAAGGTAGCATGTATCTAATCCCCTTTGGAGCAACCGGGACAGGAGACCTCAATACCACTCAAACAAGAAAATATTCGGGTTTTGGAAGGATATTAGATTTTACCTTCCAGGGTCAATAATAATTATTTAACAGCTATATGAAAAAAATACTACTAACAAGTGCGCTTGCAATAACTCTGTGCATACTCAATCCGCTTTTTGCACAAAACAAAGCAGACAACAAAACAACAAAAGCAGATTCATTAAACTCATACGATAAACTGCTTAAAGAGAAGCACGAAATTGCCAGGGGGATGTTTATACTCCATAAAGTCAAGGGAAAGCTCTTTTTTGAGATCCCTCTCACAATGTTTGGAAGGGAACTGCTCATTGGCTCCACCATCACCATGACCAGCGATATAGGTAATGGAATTACAGGCAGTAAACCCGACCCAATACACGCCATTTTCTCAAGGAGCGGTGAAAATGTACAATTAAGGAGAATGAACAGTGATGTTGTTACCGACAATCAAAACTCACCTATAGCCAAGGCAATTGAGAGGAGCAACATAGGTTCCATCATGAGAAATATGAAGATAGAGGCATGGAATAAAGACAGTTCTGCAGTTGTTATTGATATGACGCCATTTTTCACAGGGGATAACAAAGATCTCTCCCCCTTTGATAAATACAGTCAGTACACCTCATTCAATAACTATAAAAGAACGGAGACTTTTGTACAGGACAAATCCTTTTTAGAAAGTATTAAAGCCTTTAGCGACAATATAGTAGTATCCAGCACACTAAGTTACACATACACCTTGACCAACCAGACAACCAATAAAACTGTAGTAAAGGATCAGCCCTTTACTACAGTTGTCTCAAGGTCATTTGTGTTACTGCCGGAAGTGCCGGCTGAACCGCGGTTCGCCGATCATAGAGTGGCAGTCTTCTTCACCGGAAAGCATCTTTTTAGCGAAAATGAACAACAGGCCAGGACAATCTATTACGCAAACAGGTGGAATCTTACACCCAAAGATAAGGAGGCCTACAAGGCAGGTGTTCTCACCGAACCAATCAAGCCCATAACCTTCTACATTGACAACAACTTTCCAGAAAAATGGAGACCATTTATCAAAGAGGGAGTTGAGCAATGGAATGAACTCTTCCAGGAGATCGGATTCAAAAACGCCATTCGAGCCCTTGATTTCCCGGCAGATGATCCTGAATTTGACCCGGATAATATTAAGTACTCGTGCATTAGATATGCCCCTATTGGGATAGAAAACGCCATGGGCCCCTCTTGGGTAGATCCAAGGTCAGGAGAGATTATAAACGCATCGGTTTATGTCTATCACGATATTATCAAACTACTCAATAACTGGATGTTTGTCCAGATCTCTCCCGCCAATAAGAGGATAAGGACAAAGAATATTCCGGAAGATATCATTAGTGACGGCCTCAGGTATGTAATCTCTCATGAAGTTGGCCATTGTTTAGGGTTTATGCACAACATGAGTGCTTCAAGCGTTATTCCTGTTGATTCTTTAAGGAGCCCCTCCTATACATCCCAATATGGCACTACCTCTTCCATAATGGACTATGCCAGATTCAACTATGTTGCACAACCAGGTGATATGGAGATAGGTGTCAAACTTACTCCCCCTCGTTTCGGAGAGTATGACAGGTTCCTGATCAAATGGACATATCAATACTATCCAGACATCAAAAACGCTCGGGAAGAGGCAGATATGCTATCTAAAATGGTAAGTGAGGCAATCAAAGAGCCCATCTATCGTTACGGTAAACAACTCTCCTATCCTCTTGACCCCAGGTCTCAGACAGAGGATTTGGGTGATGATGCAATTAAGGCTTCGGAATACGGGATCAAGAATCTTAAATACCTCATGGAACATCTCAACAGTTGGGTAGCAAAAGAGGATGAAGATTTCTCATACAGAGATAATATTTATGATGCCATTGTATTTCAATATGTAAGGTATATTAACCATGTTTTTGCAAATGTGGGAGGAGTTTACCTCAACGAGGTGAAAGTGGGCGATGATCTTCCCCCCTTTGAGAGTGTGGAGAGAACCAAACAGAAGGCAGCTTTGCAATTTGTAATGAGGCAGATAGATGATCTTGACTGGCTTGAAAATGAAGCACTCATAAAGAACCTCACAATAATGGGATCGGCAAAAGAGCTTGTACAGACCGTAATAGCTAAAGCGCTAATCCAGGCTCCATCCAAAACACGTCTTTCATCTTCAATATCAAAGGAGCCTTACGACTTCTTTGAATGTTCCGAAGACCTGTACCAATTCGTATGGGGAGGTTCAATTGCAAAGAGAGACCTGTCCAAAATAGAGAAGTTCATGCAGAGAGAGTACATCAATACTACACTCACCTCCGGTAATATTTCTAAATTGATAACAGGATCAAACTTCGTAATAAACGCAGTATCTGCTATCAATAGAAGAACCCTCTTTGATATTTTGAAAGAGGAGGACATTGATGGCAGATTCCTCAGATTAAACATTATTGAGAGTTTAAACAATACAGAGAGGACATCTGCCTTTAATCCCACAGCAGGATACGGTGTTCCATCCACAAAATTCAACATACTGCTCAACCCGGAGAGTGACTACTTTATCTACATCTCCAGAACTAAGAAACTTTTAGAATCAATGCTAAAATCAAGAGTGAGCAAGGAGGATAAACTACATTATGAGCTCCTTCTAAAAAAAATAAACTCAACCCTCAAAGTAGAATAGTAAAAAGCGGGAGAAAATGAATAAGATAGAGTATATGAAAAAGCGGTTTATCACTATCACAGTACTTTGTGGAATATCTTGTCTGTCAATTTGCGGTATTACAAATCTGAATGCACAAAATGGGAGTATCACTCCTTACCAAAAGCTATTCGAGAACAAGAGGACAGTAAAAAGTGAAAAGGGAATTATCACCCTGCACAATATTGAGGGAAAACTATACCTGGAGATTCCGGTTAAACTATTAGGCAAAAGCTTCTTAATGAGTTCTTACGTAGAGAATGTAAGCAATATGACTCTTGCTTATTCGGGGCAAAGAACTTCCAGACCAATTGAGATAACTTTCACAAAAACAGACTCTTTGGTACATATCCGGCAAATACCTGCACCAAAGATTACCGATAAGGGAGACGAGGGAATTGCAAGAGCGATTGAGGCAGCCTCACTACCCTATATCATCGGAGCTGCAGCAATATCTGCCTATAGCCCGGACAGCAGTGCTATCCTCTTTGAGGCAACTAAATTCTTTGTATCAGGAGATAAACACATTGGTTCCCTGAATGCCTCATCATTTGGAGGTTTAATCCAAAAAACGTCCACATTCTCCAAAGAGCTCTCACTACTTAAAGATATAGAGGCTTACGATGATAATGTTGCAATTATCAGCGACATGACTTACACCATGAAAACTGTAATAATGGGGTTAGAGTCAACAGAAGCAGATTATCTTACTGCAGAGCTGCGAACCACGCTTAGCTTACTTCCCCAAGATCCTTATCGTCATAGGATTGCAGATTACAGAATAGGAACCGGAGTTACAGAGTTTGAAAGATTCAGCAGTAAAGAGCAGGGACTACAGAGCAGCTATCTCGCAACCCGGTGGCGTTTAGAACCTGACAATCCGGAGCGTTATCGCAATGGAGAGTTATGTGAACCGCAAAAGCCGGTAGTGTTCTATTTAGACACCCTATTCCCTCTAACCTGGAGAGAAGCTATAAGAAGAGGTCTAACAAAATGGAATCAAGCCTTTGAAAAAATTGGATTTAAGGAGGTGATAAAAGTGTATGACTATCCTGCAAAAGCGCAAGATCCTAAATTCAGCTCCTCAAACATAGCTTACAATTGCGTAAAATATGCACAAAGCCCCAATCGGAATATAGCACGCCAGATAAACACCGATCCTCGTACAGGCGAGATACTAAGCGCATCCATCCTCTTCTTCCTGGATACCCCGGTAACCCTCCAGCGGGAACGAATTTGCATCACTGCCGCTGTAGAGCCGGAGGTAAGAAGTTATAAGATGACAGATAATCTTTTATGCAACTCGATTGAACTGGCTATGACAAGAGAAATGGGATTCTGTCTGGGACTAACAGCCAACCTTGCCGCATCTTCCTGGATGCCAACAGATTCCCTCCGCTCACCTTCATTTACAGCGCGCGAAGGTATAACCGCATCGGTTATGGATCAAATTAAATACAATTACATTGTCCAACCAGGCGATATTGAAAAGGGGGTAAAGCTTACCTCAGAGAATTTAGGAGTGTACGATTACTATGCTATAGAGTGGCTATATAGGCCCCTTTTATTTACTAAAACTCCTGAACAAGAACAATTTATACTTAGAGAGATGATCAGTTCCAAGAAAGATGATCCTCGTTACTATTATGGGAAGGAGCAACACGGCAGTGCCTATTTTGATCCCCGTTCAATAGTGGAAGACCTTGGAAACGACAAAATTAAGGCTGCCCAATATGGAATTAATACTCTTAAATACATCTGTGCCAATGGAGCAAAGTGGATAGACACAGAGGAGGCTGATGAAAGTTATCGTGAACTCTTCTTTGACTTTGTATTCCTCAAACTTTACGATTACTATCGCTCTTTAATGATTAATGTGGGAGGAATTGAAATAAACAGGAAATATGAGGGAGATTCCACTCCAACTTTCATACCTGTTGCAAAAGAGATTCAGCGCAAAACACTTCTCTATATGCTAGAACAGGCAGATGATCTTAATTGGATGGACAACAAAGAGCTGTTACAGATATCCGGAATGAATCAACACTTCTCCGGCTTCTCTGCCAATAATCTCATAAGACTTGTGTTTCAGCGGATTCCGATGGTCGCCTTTACCCAGACCAAATCATCTGATCCCTACACTGTTGATGAGATGCTCACAGATATCTCTACCTTTGCCCTACGCAACATCCGGCAAGGCATTACTCCAACCGAAGCACAAACAGCAACACTCTACACCCTGGTCTCACTACTTATAAGCAATTCGAATCTGCCAAAAGTACAATCTGCTAAGAATAAGCCGGTATCGTTCGCAGCCAATTACGAATACCTTGCGACCGGCCATGAGCAGCTAACTTCTCTTAAATACCTTACAGATCAAAATCTTGCGCCTATTTACTACAAGCATTTAAGCCAACTCTATGGCGCTTTAAAAGCCTCCGTAAAAAAAGCTTCCTCAGAAAAAGAGAGAGAAAAAATCAATTATTTATTGATAACTGTGGAGAAAGCCGCTGGAAAAGTTTAGCAATTAAGGAATTTTAGCTATTTTTGTATGATAAATTGTTGGATGGTGAGGGCGGTATTCCCGTTGAATATTGTGACTCACCGTCTGATTTTCGTCCCTTAACCTATGTCTTTTCTGGCGGAAAAACTTAAAAATATATTAAGGCGGTTTCTTCACCGTTATATGCCGCGGTGGTCAATTTTCGCAATTGACCTTGCAATAGTTGTAATCTCATTTACCGGTCTGTGGCTTTTCAGAGATAGTATCTCTACAACCAAAGCGGTTGGGTTTTTAAACAAAATGTTGATGGCTGTCATCTCTTACGGTTTTACAGCCTTAATCTTCAAAACCCATCATGGAGTTGTGAGATACTCTACGTTTCATGATATAAAACACATCTCCAAAACAGCAATAACAGCCACTCTTTTTTATATTGCAGCTCTTTCTCTACACAACTACTTTAAATACCACCTGGCAACTTTTCAACCAAGCTTTGCTTTTCCTTCCTTACTCAGCCTAATGGTAATTTCAGGCCAGGTGCTTTTGAGACTTACCGTTAAGCTCTTTTACGAGTCTCTGGAGATATCCGGACACCTTGAAAAGCAAAAACAATTATTTATCATAGGTACAGGGCATGATTCAATCAATATAGCAACACAGTTAGTAAATAATCCCGAAAGCCGGTACAAGCCGGTAGCTTTCCTTTCGACAGAAGGTAGCCTTGTGGATAAAAGGATTACAGGCATAAAGATTCTGAATCTGAACGATGGTATTGGCATACATAAAATAAACTACAATGCCAAATCGGTGCTGATTCCTAAATCTTTGCTAAAGACAATGCCGCAGGATTTTTACGACAACTGTCTTAAAGAAGATATAGAACTGCTGACAACAGGAGCAATAAGCAAATATCAAGGAACAGAGCAGCCTCCGCAGATATATAAAATTAAGATAGAAGACCTCCTGGGGCGCGACACTATAAAGATTGACAGTGTCTATGTTCAAAGTCATTTTGCAGGACAGACAGTGTTGATAACCGGGGCAGCCGGCTCCATTGGAGCAGAGCTCACAAGACAGATTGCACAATTCAATTGTAAAAAGTTAGTACTGGTTGACCAGGCAGAGACACCGCTCAATGACTTATGGTTAGAACTTTCGGTGCTTGGTTGCAATACAGAGATTAAACCCATTGTCGCAAATGTGTGCAACCGGGATAGAATGAGGCAAATCTTTGAGTGCGCAAAACCTTCGGTTGTCTTTCATGCAGCAGCTTACAAACATGTGCCCATGATGGAGATGCACCCCTCAACCGCTGTAGTGACCAATGTTATGGGGAGCAAAATCTGCGCAGACCTCTCAGTTGAATATGAAGTCAAACGTTTCGTGATGATCTCCACCGACAAAGCGGTCAACCCGACAAATGTGATGGGAGCTTCAAAACGGGCTGCAGAAATATATGTGCAATCGCTCTACAACAGAGAGCTTGCAGAAAAAGGCGACGCAGCCACTAAGTTCGTTACCACCCGTTTCGGAAACGTCCTTGGCTCAAATGGTTCGGTTGTACCACTCTTCAAAAAACAGATCGAGAACGGTGGTCCTCTCACTCTAACGCACAGAGAAATAACCCGCTACTTCATGACTATACCAGAAGCCTGCTCGCTTGTGTTGGAGGCAGGATGTACCGGAAAGGGAGGCGAAATCTATATCTTTGATATGGGAGAGCCGGTAAAAATCTATGACCTTGCAGAGAAGATGATAAGGTTGAGCGGAAAGATACCCGGCAAAGATATCAAGATTGTTGAAACAGGCCTCCGCAACGGAGAGAAGCTCTACGAAGAACTTCTTGCCACACATGAAGATACCACCCCCACTCACCATCCAAAGCTAATGATAGCAAAAGTAAGAGAGTATCCGTTCCAATACGCAAAAACCGAGGTCCAAAGTATAATAGATGTAGCTCTAAAGTACAACCTCACCCATGATGTGGTTTTAAAACTCAAGATACTCATACCCGAATTCAAGAGCCAGAATAGTGAATACGAAGAGATAGATAAGATATTAATAAAAAACATATAACAATAATGAGAGTAAAGATCCTCACAGCCGCCCTGCTTGCCATGCTGTTGCACTCATGCGGCGCACCCGACAAGATACCATACCTGATAAAGGCAGAAAAATTACAGCTCTATGAGTTAGAGCACTATGCCAAAATCTACGAAGCAAAAATTATGGCCAAAGATGTGCTGACAATTTCGGTCAACACCACAGTGCCGGAGGCCGCCGCCCCATTTAACCTCGGTTCCAGTGCAGGTAGTGGCGTGCAAGTTACTGGAATTACCGGAACTGCTCTGCAAACTTACATAGTGGACAAAGAGGGCTATATTGACTATCCCATAGTTGGAAGAATCAAAGTTATGGGGCTCACCCGTTTTGAGGCAGAGGATTTAATCAAGAGTAAGATTCACCCCGCATACATCACAGAGGTTCCCATTGTAAACGTAAGATTTAAAAACTACAAGATATCGGTACTGGGAGAGGTGAGTCGTCCCGGCCAATACACAATAGACACAGAACAATGCACTATTTTCGATGCCCTGGCCTTAGCAGGCGATTTGACTATCTACGGAAAGAGAGATAATGTTATGCTTATAAGAGAAGATAACTTCGGGCGTAAGAGCATAACCAGAATCAATCTGCAAAATCCAAGATTAATGCTGGATCCTGAAATCTACTATCTGCAGCAGAATGATGTACTGTATGTAGAGCCAAATAAGACAAAATCAAAAGCATCGGCAATCGGTACCGGCGAAACTTATGCAATATCCATAATATCAACACTTATATCGGTAACAACCTTAATAATGACTATCTTAAAATTTAGCAAATAGATATGAAGGAGCAGGAGAGAATTAACAGAGCCGATTTTGACGGCGGTGAAGGAGAAATAGATATAAGGCAACTTGTATTTATATTCCTATCTAAATGGTATCTGTTCGCAATAAGCGTGATAATACTGTTAACAATAGGATCGGTTTTTTTAAAGACCAAAGCACCAATATACGAAAGCAAAGCATCTGTTCTTGTCAAGGTGGACCAGAATGCCCCGGAGGAGATGTTCCTTTTAAGAGATATGGGCTTTACAGTTGGGAAAAATGTTATAGACAATGAGATTGGGATATTCAAGTCACCCGACCTTGTCACCAGAATTGTAACTTCATTAGAGCTTTACACTACCTATCGTTATGCGAATCGTTTTGGGTTCTACAACCCCGAACTATATAAAAATTCACCGCTATATGTAAGAATGGAGGATGTGGAACCGGAGAAGATACCAGGTACCATAAGATTTACCTTTACCCCCAGGAGACAAGGCTTTACTGCAGATATTACCTACTACCAGCATGGTGATGAAAAAAATAAGAGTCTCTTCATAGAGAAACTCCCTGCCATTATAGAACTACCAATAGGGAAATTCTATGTAGCGCGCCAGGAGGGTATCGAGTACAGTAATGAGACACTAAATGCAACCATCTACAACCCCACCTCTGTGGCAAGACAGTACATTAATAACCTTGATATCTCCACCTCCACAAAAACGTCGTCTCTGCTCAATATCTCCCTTAAAACAGAAAACAGGAAAAGGGGAGAAGAGTTTGTTTTAGCGCTAATCTCTGAGTATAATGCCGATGCGGTAAAAGATAAAAATACCGTGGCTCATAACACCTCTGTTTTCATAGATGAACGTCTTAAAGATATTGCAAAAGAGCTTGGTGAGGTTGAGGGACAGGTAGAGAGCTACAGGAAAGAGTATCAGGTATCCGATATTCAAACACAGGTAGGTTCGTATATCCGTAAACATGAGAGTTATGACTCCCGGAGAATGGAGATTGAGACTCAACTGAACCTGGTAAGATACATTGATGAGTTTATCAAGAATCCGGCCAATAACAATAAATTAATACCAAACTTAGGGCTTAAAGACCCGGGATTGGTGTCGCTAATAAGCGAGTACAATAAGTTGCTGATAGATCGTGAACGTATTGAGGGGGCCTCTTCGCAGGAGAACCCCGCTCTCAAACAGGTGAATCAGCAGGTTAGCAATATGCACCAAAACATTGTCACCTCTCTTTCAAATGAGATAAATGCATCACAAATAGCACTCAATGACCTGGAGAGAGAGAACACCATCACCAGCTCAAGAATGAGGGATATTCCAACGGTAGAGCGTGGTTACAGAGATATCCTGAGACAGCAGGAGGTAAAGTCAAACCTCTTTGTGTATATGCTTCAAAAACGCGAAGAGACAAACCTGACCCAGGCAGCAGTGGCGCCAAAAGCCAAGATGATTGCTAAACCTTACTCAGGCTCCGCCCCTGTTGCGCCCAAAAGAACGTTGATATTACTTGCATTCTTTATGGTTGGCCTGGCTATCCCTGCATTGGTTCTCTTCTTAATAGATTATTTCCAGACAAAAATTGCCGGAATGAAAGATTTGGAGAGTCTCACAAATAGTACTGTTATTGGAGATATAATCAAGAGTGACGGAGTAAACAACGGCTTTTCACTTGTTGTAAAACCTGATGACGACTCCATTGTGAATGAGATGTTCCGTACCATGCGTAACAACATCCTCTTTATGACCAGCGAAAGAGACCTCAACATAATACTGGTTACCTCCACCATACCTAAGGAGGGAAAGACCTTTAGCTCCATAAATCTTGCGCGTAGTATTTCTCTTATGGATAAAAGGGTGTTGCTTGTAGGATGTGACCTGCGAAACCCCAAAATCTCCAGCTCATTGGGTATCCCAAAGAGAGAGATAGGTTTCTCTTCATATCTTGCCGGGCATATTCAAGATTACAATGAATTGATAGAGAAGGTAGAGTCCAATTTCTATGTAGTGCAATCAGGGCCAATTCCGCCAAACCCCAATGAATTGCTCTCCAAATCTAAAGTGGGTGACTTCTTCAACGCCGTAAGAAAGGAGTTTGATTATATAGTTGTAGATAGTGCGCCTGTAGGAGTCGTATCTGATACTCTATTGCTGGCAAAATATACCCATGCTACATTATATGTGGTTAGGGAGAATTTTACCGAGAGGGATACTGTGCAGTTCATTAATAATATAGCAGCAGATAAGAGGTTGAAGAATATTGGGGTAGTATTGAATCAGGCAACGTATGGGAAGAGTCATGGGAGATACAAGTACGGGTATAAATATTCTTACAGGTACAGGTATGGGTATGCTCAGGGATACAGCAATAGGTAATAGGTAATTGAAAATCCCGGATTATCCGTTCCAATGGCGCATCCGCAATATCTGTGGGTGAAGAGAGTGAAGTAAGTTTAAATTATTGGATATGAATTATAAAGAGAGTATCTTAGAGCGGATTGCTCGTAATGAAGAGGTGGTGGGGGTGATTGGACTTGGTTATGTGGGGTTGCCGCTGGCGGTAGGATTTGCAGAGGCGGGGGTTAATGTAATAGGCTTTGACAAAAGCCGGGAGAAGGTAGATAAAATCAACCACGGCAACAACTACATTAAAGA
>CAYZPF010000055.1:0-14586 GCA_964479995.1 uncultured Muribaculaceae bacterium
TTTTAATTTAATTCTATTTGATTTTTAATTAGTTATTTTTTTCAAGCGGTCTGAAGGCTCTTCCACCTCCGGAAAAATTTGCATTCTTGTAAAACTCTACAAAGGTAAGACGCATGGGGTGTACAAAGGCTCCAAGGCTCGAGAGCAGTAATACCATTGTATGACCCACAACTAACATTAGTCCTGCGAAGAGATATCCGAGATAGGGGATGCCTGCCATACTTACGGCTACGGAATTTACTACCATACCTAAAATACCCCCTGAAGTTCCTAAACCAAAGAGTCTTACATATGATAATGTGTCACCGAAAATTGAGGTTACATCCCAAAATGAAACAATTCCGCTTCCTAATCTCGAGATGATGTTTTTACTCTCTGATGAGAAGAGCAGTATAAGTAACACTCCCGCCAGCGCCAGATAATCTAGGAATTGTGGCACAGTGATACTGTCGGTCATGGTTGAGGCGTACTTCATTGTTGCCCATACTATTGCAATACTCCAACCAATGTTGCTCATTCCATATTGCCAACCTCTGTGCCTTATAAGGTATATTGCGTTTAATATTCTTGCAAAAACAATTTGGAAAAGCCCAAAAAGCATTGAGAACCAAAACATTTTGAGATCAGAGAAAAACAACCCTTTTACAGAATCAGAGAGTGGTAATATCTCTTTCAGAGATGTCCCGAAAAGGACTCCGGGTAGAGATGCCATAATTACAGCTCCTAATCCAAGGAATTGGATAAGAGTAAGATATCCTTTGAATTTAGGGAATTTAAATTTTGCTAATGTTGATACAGTTAACAGAATCAGTCCATAACCGATATCACCAAGGCATAATCCAAAGAAAAGCATATAAAATGGTGCAAAATAGGGAGTTAAATCCAATTCTCCATACTTTGGCAACATGTAAAGCTCTCCAATGGGCTCGTAAAGCTTTGGGAAAAATCTGTTTTTTAGTTTAACGGGGGGATTATCCTCAATGAGTGCCTCTTCTGAAAGAAATACTACATTGACCTGTTCCAAAGCTGATTTTATCTTATCCCTGCTCTCGGTAGGAGCAAAGCCGGTCATCACAACAAGATTTCCTTCAGCCTCCTTTTGTGATGAGATGCCTGCCAGATAGAGGTCCAGTTCGTCGGCCTCTTTTTTTATCCCCTTCTCAAGACGGTAAATCTCACTGTGCAACCCTATCAATCTTTGCTTAACAATGGCTAACTTCTCTTCTAATAGCTCAAATCTCTCCTTAACAACATCACACGATCTTTGAGGAAATTTACTTTCGGGTAGTTCGAATTTAAACTCTTTTCCTTTTGGACTCAGTGCTGCAAAATAGATTCTGCCGTTAGTGTTGTTCAGTACATGTAGCATATACTCCAATTGCCATTCTTCTTTGAAGTTCTTTTCGGGTATATTGAACAAATGTATATTATAACCTAATTCAGAGATGGCTGTAATATCCTTTTTATCCAGTATCCCCCACACTTGAGACTCCTGGTACTCTTTGCGCAGCTGTTCCATTTCCGCTTCCCACTCCTCTTTGTCTCTCAGCAGATTCTCCGTTATTTTTAAAAGCACTCTGTCATTCAGATACTCCTCCTCCTCCGGCTCTTTGAGATTCTTTATCTCCTCTTCGGTTGAGGCGTCATAGAGAGCTTTAAGTTTTTTAATGGTTGCCTGATATCTTTTTCTCCTTTCGAAAAGCTCCCGTGATCTTTCGTCTACAGGTTTATTTTCACGGGTGATATCCACTATTCCCAGCGACTGAATACTCTCCAGGAATTCGTTGAGATGGGAGTGAAAAAGAATAAAGGAGTATTTATCCATCTTAACTATCATACCTTATCCTCCTCTTGCTTTCTTTTTTTTACAATCTTTTGGGAGGCTTTAGAGAGATTCTCTTCATCCTCCATAAAGCGTTTAATTTTTAAAATCGCCTCCTGATACCCCGGGATTTGAACTTTTTCGTAAAGGTTAACCTTTTGAGTGGTCTTTTTTCTGGCATAATCGAGCATCTTCATCTTATAATGATAGACCTCCGATTCAATCCCAAGGTGGGCTAAAGTTTTTAATATTGAGATTCCATCGTTAAACCATACAGGTTTTGTGAACAAGTTGTATGGCCTGACCTCATAGATTACCTCCCTCAGCAGAGGAGTTCTGATCCCTGCAATTTTAACATAATCAAGCTCTACATCCTTTATAGCTATAAGATCTGTTTCAAATTCATTCCACAATCCGGACAAGTACTCGTATGAGGAGATTGCTTCCTTGAGTTTTAAACTTAGCTCTTCTGACTTCTCTTTGGCTCTCTTCACTTCAAAACGAAGTGCGGACTCCTTGTTCTTAAGAGTCGGCAAAGCGTTAATTCTAACCTTAAGCTGTTTGTTAAGATCATTGAGTGATGTCTTGTTGAACTGAAATTTTATAGCCATTTTAATTTAATCAACTCTTCCAATATTTCTGGGTAATATCCTCCTTAATACTTACTTCAGTTTTGCTAAAGTATTTTGCAAATAGCTCCCAGGCAGTATCCAGCATCTGAACCGTATCAATATTCACCTCTATTGCCAGAAGTTTATTGGAGTAATCTTTTGCAAAACTGAGACAGCGCAAGTCATAGTCACTAAGATCAAAACCATTTTCCAGTTTGGTCTTTGCATTTGCGGCATCGGCATAAAGCCTTACTGCTGCATTCATTACGTGGTTATGGTCTTCTCTGGTCTTTTTACCTATTACGAGCTGCTTTAACCTGGAGAGTGACCTAAATGGATCAATAATAACTTTTCCGGTATCAGAATCGGTCCTTAGGAACAGTTGGCCCTCTGTGATATAGCCTGTATTATCTGGTATCGCATGTGTGATATCTCCTCCGCTGAGTGTAGTTACTGCTATTATGGTAATGGAGCCTCCATCAGGTAGCTGCACCGCTTTTTCATAGATTTTTGCAAGATCGGAGTAGAGAGAGCCGGGCATGGAGTCTTTGGAAGGAATCTGATCCATACGGTTACTGACAATACTCAAAGCATCGGCATATAGCGTCATGTCTGTGAGAAGTACCAGTACTTTTTCATTTTTATCAACTGCAAAAAACTCCGCTGCCGTCAGCGCCATATCGGGTATGAGAAGCCTCTCAACCGGTGGCTGCTCCGTTGTATTTACAAAGCTGATAATCTTATTTAATGCTCCTGCGTTTTCAAATGCCTGTTTATAGTAAAGATAATCGTCATTTGTAAGCCCCATCCCCCCAAGAATAATCTTATCAACATCTGCCCTGAGCGCTACCTGTGCCATTACCTGGTTGTAAGGCTGGTCGGGATCGGCAAAGAAAGGAATCTTTTGACCAGAGACGAGGGTATTGTTCAGGTCGATACCTGCTATTCCCGTAGGTATCAGCTCAGAAGGCTGTTTCCTTTTATAGGGATTAACTGAAGGTCCTCCAATATATCTCTTTTCTCCGTCAACGGCAGGTCCGTTATCAATAGGTATTCCATAGGCGTTAAAGAAGCGCCCCGAAAGGTCTTCGCTAACATTAAGTGAAGGCGGGTCACCAAAAAAAACTACCTCTGCATTTGTGGGAATACCTTCTGTTCCGGCAAATACCTGCAATGTTATAAGATCTTTTTTAATCTTTACAACTTGGGCAAGGCGTCCATCCACTGTTGCCAGCTCCTCATTTGTAGCGCCCTTTGCCTTTACTGCTACAGTTGCTTTGGTAATTGACTCAAGTTGAGTATAAATCTTTTGAAATGCGTTACTTGCCATTGCTCAATAAGTTGTTAAGTTGCTCAAGATATCTGTTAAAGTCTTCACTCTTAAAGCTTGAATAGTTCATCTGACGCATGATATTAATAATTGACTTGTAAAAATTGGCACACTCGTTAAAATCATCAAAATCGTACTCTTTTTCGCATATTTCAAGTGTTAAATAATACATGTAGCTTTGTCTCTCTATGGGGCAGTTGGCATCAACCTTATCAAATGCGTCTTGCTGCAGTATAACAAAATCTATCAGCTCCGATTTCCAGTACCTTTTATGATACTCCAAAGGAACCCCGTCGTCGCCAAGGATGTTTATCTGTTCATAGGCCTCTTTACCCCTTAATACTATATTCTTGCCTCGCAATATTTTATCTACCCACTCTTCACCTATCCGGTTTTTAAAGTCCTCTATGATTTCGGGATATTCAAGATATTTTGAGTAGGAGTCTATCGGGTCTACAGCAGGATATCTCTTTCTGTCTGCACGGTTTTGGGAAAGTGCAAAAAAGCATCTGGCTGCCTTTTTGGTAGATTCGGTAACGGGCTCTTTAAGGTTACCTCCGGCAGGGGATACAGTACCAATAAAAGTTACAGAGCCTGTAGTGTCATTATAGAGATTTACAATTCCTGCTCTTGAGTAGAAATTTGAGATAATTGCGGGCAGATCCATTGGGAAAGCATCCGCACCGGGGAGCTCCTCCATACGGTTACTCATCTCTCTGAGAGCCTGGGCCCATCTTGATGTGGAGTCTGCCAGCAGAAGTACTTTAAAACCCATTGCCCTGTAGTATTCTCCTATTGTCATTGCTGTATAAACCGATGCCTCTCTCGCAGCAACAGGCATATTTGATGTGTTGCACACAATTGTGGTTCTCTCCATCAACATACGTCCTGTCCTTGGATCTATTAGCTGAGGAAATTCTGTGAAGATTTCAACAACTTCGTTGGCCCTCTCACCACAGGCTGCTATAATAATTACGTCTGCATCAGCTTGTTTGGAGATTGCGTGCTGTAATACAGTTTTGCCGCTGCCAAAAGGACCTGGTATAAAACCGGTGCCGCCTTCTGCAATCGGATTAAAAGTGTCAATTACTCTTACACCTGTCTCCATAATACGATATGGCCTGGGTTTGTTTTTATAGCTTGTAATAGCTACTTTGACCGGCCATCTTTGAGTCATTGTTACCGGAATCTCCTCACCCTCTTCATTGATTAGTACTGCAATAGTATCGTTAACCGTATAGCTTCCTTCAACCGCAATCTCTTTAACTTTTAAGTTGCCAGTAAACGAAAATGGCACCATTATCTTATGTGGTAACCATCCCTCTTTGACTTCACCTAACCATGCGGACGCGATTACTTCATCATCTGCTTTGACGAGAGGAGTAAAATCCCATTTTTTATCGGGATCTAAAGCTACAGTGTACTCTCCCCGCTTTAAAAAGACGCTCTCCATTGTAACCAGGTTGTTTTGCAAACCGTCATATATACTTGAGAGGATACCCGGCCCCAAATTTATCTCCAGCATATGGCCTTGGAACTCAGCTTTATCACCTGCCTTAAGTCCCCGGGTGCTTTCATATACCTGAACAAACGCCTCTTTACCATCTATCTTTATCACCTCTGCCATCATTTTTGTACCGGAGAGGTCAATAAAACAGATCTCATTTTGGGATACTGGTCCATTCACCTCAATGGTAACAAGATTGGAGATGATCCCTGTAACAATACCTGTAGTCTTCATATATGTCAATTATTATTATCCAATTTAAACGATCCTTTTACTTCGTATACGAACTTTTCAAATATTTCCAATCCTCTCTTTTTGTCTAATCTGCTCCATCTCTCAACAATTGAAGCCTTTAAGATAAAGAGAAGGATTATATTTATATCAAAATAGTTGAAGGTGCAAATCTCATCGGCTAATTTCCATCTTATCATATCTATTTGCTGCTCTCTGTCGAGGATATTCTCTGTTTCAAGTATCTTGATTACTGTTGCCGAAGTATCAGAAATTTGCGTTAAGCCGAAATCGGGAGCTTTACTACTTTTCAGATTTTCCTGAATTTCCCCTCTGCCAATTATGAATTGATCGGGATCCATCGAGTTTTTTCTGGCAATGTAGGCCGATTGGATATTTCTAATTAACAGATCTGTCTTAAAATATTCTCTTATAAATTTATTTGAGGATGCAGAGGAGACTCTGTAAAAATGGTTGTTGAGATTTTCCTCCTTTAATCCAAAGAGAAGAAATTCTACCACTCTTTTGTTCTTAGGGGAGAGTGTCTCCATAATATTATCCAGCAGAGAATTAAAATTAAATCCTGATTTTTCAAAATCGAGAATCAAATCGGGCAGCCCTGCTATAACATAGTGGAAATTACCCATGATTATTCGGAAAATAAAAATTCACGGGTTCTGGGCTTAAGATATTGGGATAGTAATCCTTGAAAATCTTTATCGGAAAAACTTATGTGGTATCCCTCTTCTTTTGGTCCTATTTTAAACCCTGACTGAATCTTCTTATCGTAGCCGAACTCTACTCCGGAATTTAACTGAGTTATAATTTCTTTTTTCAGGTATCTGTCCAACTCCTCTTTTTTTGATTCCGGCAGCAATACCTCAAGGGTTACTGCTTTACTGTCTGAGGGATTGAAAGCTGATACGGCTGCTTTAATCAGTGTGCCTAAATACTCTTTGCTGTTGATCAAATCTTTAAGAGGTGTTCCAATAGCATTTGTTATAATCAGCTCCTCCAGATTCTGTTTCACAGCTGCCAATGTCTGCCTTGAAACCATCCTAATCTCATTTTCAAGATTTACCCGTAAATCATTTGAGTCTCTCTTTGCGCTTTCGATAACTCTATTGTACTCCTCTTTAGCTTTTGCTATTATTTCATCTGCCTCTGCTTTAGCTTTTGCTATAAGCTCTTCTGCATCGGCCTTTCCTTTTGAAAGTCCTTCGGAGTATAGTTTTTCTGTAAGTTCCTGCAATTTATTTTGCATAAATTATACCTGTTTTATATCCTACAAATATATAAAAAATAAAATTAAAAAGCACCCCGCAAGGAGTGCTTTTTCTATAATCATACCATTTATTCTTCGCTTCTCACCTCTCACTCCTCACTACGTTAAGAAACCAAGTAAAATACCTGCTGCTACTGCACTTCCGATTACACCGGCTACGTTAGGACCCATTGCATGCATAAGCAAATAATTGGTTTTATCGTATTCAAGTCCTACAAGATTTGAAATTCTTGCAGAGTCGGGCACTGCCGATACTCCGGAGTTCCCAATTAAGGGGTTAATCTTTTTGCCCTCTTTAAGCATGAGATTAAGTATCTTAACAAAGGTAACACCTGCGGCAGTAGCAATAATAAATGAACCGGCTCCCAAGATAAAAATATAAACAGATCTCATTTGTAAGAACTTATCGGCTTGGGTAGAGCATCCCACAGTTAATCCGATTAATATTGTAATTACATCAATAAGAGGACCTCTGGCTGTCTCTGCCAATCTTCTTGTAACTCCACTCTCTTTAAGAAGGTTGCCAAAGAAGAGCATACCTAATAACGGTAGCCCTGAGGGAACAATGAATGTTGTAAGCAAAAACCCGATTATTGGAAAGAGCCTTTTCTCTGTTACTGAGACCGCTCGTGGAGATTTCATCTTAATCAATCTCTCTTTATGAGTAGTCAAAAGCTTCATAATTGGCGGCTGAATAAGAGGCACCAATGCCATATATGAGTATGCAGATATAGCAATTGCTCCAATTAAATCGGGTGCCAGTCTGGAGGTTAGGAAAATTGCAGTTGGTCCGTCTGCACCACCGATTATTCCTATTGAAGCAGCTTCGGTAGCAGAAAACCCTGCAGCTAAAGCTATTGCATATGCTCCAAAAATTCCGAGTTGTGCTGCTGCTCCAATCAATATAAGTTTTGGATTTGAGATTAGCGCAGAAAAATCTGTCATAGCTCCGATACCGAGAAAAATTAACGGAGGATACCAACCCTGTACTACACCCTGGTAGAGTATATTAAGGACGGAACCCTCTTCGTAAACACCTACTCCTAACCCGGGGAAAAGAGGAATATTCCCTACAATTATACCAAATCCAATTGGGATAAGTAAAAGCGGTTCCCACTCTTTTTTAATAGCTATATATATGAAACCCAACCCTATAGCTATCATTAAAATATGGCCAAATGTAACATTGGCAAAACCGGTAAATTGTAAAAATCTGTTAAGGTTTTCTAATAATGAAAATGTACTGTTGCTTTCCATATTATCCAATTATTACAAGTACTGCTCCTTCCAGAACAGAATCTCCTTTTTGTGCTTTAATGCTTATAATTTTGCCATCTGCAGTTGCCTCAATTGAGTTCTCCATTTTCATCGCCTCTAAAACCAATAATGTTTGTCCTCTCTTAACTATATCTCCCTCCTTGACTGAAATGTCTAAAATTACTCCCGGAAGAGGCGAGGTGATTACTGTCTCTGTTCCCGAGGATGCAGGTTTAACTACAGTTGTATCGATTTGAGCAGGTTTGTTGATCTTTGAAAGAGGAACAGACTGCTTTTTAGCAGCCCTCTCTATCTCTACTTTAAACGGAATCCCGTTTACCTCAACATCGGCTAATGAATCTTCAATTTTTGAAATCGATACGGTGTACTCATTTCCGTTAATCGTTAATTTATACTCTTTCATTTTTTATGGAGATTAGTTCTTTTTTAATTTTGGTGTTTCTCTTAAAGTGTAAATCTTGGAGCTCCAAGGGGAGTAATTCCTGGTCACTTTGTCAATGGTTAAAATTGTGTGTTCAAAGTCGTGGGCCTCTTCATCCTCGAAATAGGCATGCAGGGCAGCTGTTATAGCAGCAAATACTTCCGCCGAAGTTTCCTCTTCCGAGATGACAATTTTTTTACATTTGGCCGATGCTAACTCAGCATTTTTACGACTAATCCTGATGTTATAATTACCAATGTATTTAAACATAATATAGAGTACAATCAAGGATAGGAATACTACACTCATTGCTGTAGTGGACATAACAACTCCGTATGGGTCTGCTCTTTTAAAAATAACTCCGGCAGGCTCCACATCTGCTCCGTAGTTATTGGAACCGGGTGTGGTGCATTCCATTAATCCCCACGTTTTTGAGATGTCTATCTCTTTCTTTTTTGAAATAAATAGATCTAATCCATCTCTAAATCGCCCGTAGGAGATATTTTCTTCAAGGATTTCATGCGGTATTTTAACTCTATCTATAATTGTCTTTCCATCACCTGCTACAAACAGAATCTCTTCTGAATCTTTCAACGTGAAGCTGATATGGTAAGTACCTCTTTTAGGTTTGCCGTCTGCCCAAAAAAGAGTGTGTTGCCTGGGCTTAACTTTGGTAGAGAGGTCACCCTTGGGTATCATGTACTTGGTGAGATTACCGGGATCATTGGTCAAGTAACATCCCGCAATGTCAACAGTACCGTATGAGGCATTAAAGAGCTCTATCCAGCTGCTTCTCTCTCCAAAATCGCTTATAGCATCAGCGGTGTTGATAACTAATATTTCATTAATCCTTATCTCTGATACATTTTGGGCAAAAAGAGCAGACAGGCTCAATATAAGAGTCACAAAAAGTGATATTATCTTTTTTCTACTCATTTTTTAACGGTTATAAGGGTAGGTTATCATGTTTTTTAGGAGGGTTAGCCACTTTTTTGGTAGCTAATTGCTGCAGCGCCCGGATAATTCTGAATCGTGTGTTTCTTGGCTCAATAATATCGTCTATATAGCCATATCTGGCAGCATTGTACGGATTGGCAAATGCATCTCTGTACTCTTTCTCTTTTTCTGTCATAAATTCAGCAGGATTTTCTGCTTCGGCCATCTCTTTACCGTAAAGAATTTCAATAGCGCCGGAAGGTCCCATAACAGCTATCTCGGCTGTGGGCCATGCGTAGTTTATATCTCCGCGCAGATGTTTACTGCTCATTACGCAATATGCGCCCCCGTATGATTTTCTTAAAGTTACCGTAATCTTAGGAACAGTAGCCTCACCATAAGCAAAAAGGAGCTTTGCTCCATGCAGAATAATTCCGCCATACTCTTGCTGTGTACCTGGAAGGAATCCGGGAACATCTACCAGCGTTACGATAGGGATATTGAACGCATCACAGAACCTTACAAAACGAGCTGCTTTCCGGGAGGCGTTGTTATCCAGTACCCCGGCAAGAACTTTAGGCTGGTTGGCAACTATTCCTACTGAAATACCGTTAAATCTTGCAAAGCCTACAATGATGTTAGTGGCATAATCTTTATGTACTTCCAGGAACTTCCCGTCGTCTATGACTGAGCCGATAATCTCATACATATCATAAGGTTTGTTGGGGCTGTCCGGAATAATCTGATTAAGCGAATCATCAAGGCGATCTATGGGGTCGGAAGTGTGAACTATTGGAGCCTCTTCCAGATTATTCTGGGGCATATAGCTTAATAAATCTCTTATTACTTTTATACCAACCTCCTCTGTCTCTACTGCGAAATGAGCTACTCCGCTTTTTGAAGCGTGAACACTGGCTCCTCCAAGCTGCTCTTGTGTAACATCTTCTCCTGTCACTGTTTTAACTACCTTAGGTCCCGTGAGAAACATATAACTGGTCCCTTTGGTCATAATGTTAAAGTCGGTAAGGGCAGGAGAGTATACGGCTCCGCCGGCGCAAGGTCCAAAAATAGCCGATATTTGAGGCACTACTCCCGATGCCAGAATATTCCTTTGAAAGATCTCGGCATAGCCAGCTAAAGCATTCACTCCCTCCTGAATCCTTGCACCTCCGGAATCATTAATTCCAATAACGGGCGCCCCCATCTTCATCGCCTGATCCATAATCTTGCATATTTTCATTGCGAAGCTTTCTGAAAGAGAACCTCCGAAAACTGTGAAATCTTGTGCAAACACATAGACAAGCCTTCCGTTTATTGTCCCGTACCCCGTTACTACACCATCTCCAAGGAATCCTGTCTTTTCCATACCAAAATTGGTACAGCGGTGTTTAACAAACATGTCGTACTCCTCAAAACTGCCTTCATCAAGCAGCATTGTTATCCTTTCACGGGCTGTGTATTTACCTTTTTGATGCTGTGCATCAATTCTTTTCTCTCCGCCACCCAAACGCGCTTTTTCGCGTAATTGGATAAGCTCCTTAACTTGTTCGAGTTGTTGGCTCATTATATTATATGAATTAAGAGTTTTATTCTATACCTGATTTTTGTGGATTTTCGCATAATTCCATCAATATTCCGCCCGTAGATTTAGGGTGGATAAAAGCAATATTGAGACCTTCTGCACCTTTTCGTGGTGATTTGTCAATCAATTGAACTCCTTTTTCTGAAAGAGTATCCAGGTTGTTTTGTAGGCCGCCCGTTGTTGCAAAGGCGATATGATGAACGCCTTCACCTCTTTTTTCAATAAATTTTCCGATTGGTCCTTCGGGATCTGTACTCTCAAGAAGCTCTATTTTTGTGTCGCCTATTTGGAAAAATGCTGTTTTGACTTTTTGTTCTGTGACCTCTTCTACGGCATAACACTTGAGACCCAACAGATTCTCGTATAGTGGTATGGCACTTTCCAACGATTTAACTGCGATACCGATGTGCTCAATATGCGAAAGTTTCATAAATGATGATGTTTGGTTAGATTTATTAATATTAAAGGGCGCTCAAAGGTAACTCTTTTACGAGGGATGTCAAAATAATCCCGTAACGGAAAAGAGTTGGACAGAGCACTTATATTTGCATAGTGTGGTAGACATTTTGGACATCATCATCGTTCTCCAGCCTCTCTATCAGTTTCTCAATATCAACTTTAGAATCTGCTTCAAGGGCCTTAAGTTCTGTGTTGGGTATTCTTTCAAATCCACCTGAAACTAATTCGAATCCGCTCTCTTCAATATATTTTTGAATAGTGCCATAAGATTCGAATGCTCCGTATATGACAAGCTCTTCGTCTTCCATAAAGAGTTCATCTACGCCGTAGTCTATTAGTTCCAGTTCAAGTTCTTCAAGGTTAGGGGGAAGCTCTCCCTTGATCTTAAAAACGCATTTATGCTCAAACATAAAATCCACACTGCCTGAAGTGCCCAGTGAACCTCCGGATTTGTTGAAATAGCTCCTGATATTTGCCACTGTTCTGGTAGTATTGTCAGTTGCAGTTTCAATAAGAAAGGCAACGCCATGAGGTCCATACCCTTCGTAAACTACCTCTTTGTAATCGGATTGATCTTTCTCTACAGCTCGTTTAATGGCCCTTTCAATATTGTCTTTTGGCATATTTTCGGAACGTGCCGTTGAGATTAAAGCTCTTAAACGTGGGTTGTTAGCAGGATCCGGCCCCCCTGATTTGGCAGCTATTGTCAGCTCTTTACCCAGGCGGGTAAAGACCTTGGACATATTCCCCCAACGTTTGAATTTTCGCTCTTTTCTAAATTCAAATGCTCTTCCCATAATAAAAAACAGGCTATTGATGCTTTAGCCTTGCTATATATTTATCTGATTCAAATCCTTCAAAACTTTGCGGATATTTATCTTTAATGACTTCATAGATTTTTACAGCTTCATCTTTATTCCCAAGCTCTTCCTGAATGAGTGCAGCTTTTAGCAGGTATCCTGCTGCTAAAATATTATCGGTATAGTTGGCCGCTTTCATATAGTAATTATATGCGTCATTGTATTTGGTTAAGCCGGTGCAGGCATCGCCAATATTACATAAAGCTCTTGCCATCATAATGGGATCTGCCGATTTGTATTTTTTCAAATAAGAGAGAGCCTTGTCAAAATTTTCAAGATGCAACTCACAAATACCGGCATATAGATATACTGACTTCGAAGCGATTGAACCGTACTCTTCTATTATTTGTTTGAATCCCAGAGCATTGCCATCTCCATTAAGGGCGAGTGCAAATGAGTCTGCACGAAAATGTTGTTCTGCAATGAATGTTTGCGCCAGAGCCTCTTGGATAAGAGGTTTACGATATAGATGCTGATAAGCAAAAATTATGGCTGAGATTACTATTACTGCAATAACTGCATACATTAAAGTGTTTTTGTGTTTCTCAATAAATTTTTCAGTTTTATTAAGCGCTTTCTCTACACTCTGTTCCGGTCCACTCTGTTTAATTTTCTTTGACATTTCTTAACTTTTTAGCAGGTTGCAAAATTACAATATTTTATCTAATCGCAAAGATTAAACAGATAAAAGTAATAACTTTGTAAAACAATGGTATGCGCAGATGTATTTAAAAAAAATATCTTTACTGGATTTTAAGAATATAAAAGAGGCTGAAGTAGAGTTCTCTCCAAGGCTTAATTGTATTTCGGGAATGAACGGTTCGGGTAAGACCAATCTGCTGGATTCAGTCTATTACCTCTCGATGACAAAAAGCTATTTTTCATCTACAGACCAGTTATCCATTAACTATGAAAGTAATAATTGCAGAATATCGGGAGAGTACCAAAAAGAGGACTCGACATTCGAAATAGTTTCAATAACTATTTCCAGAGAAGGGGAAAAAACGGTAAAAAGAAATTCCAAACAGTATTCCAGATTATCTGAGCATATAGGACAGATACCGATAGTTATGGTCACTCCATATGACAGTTGCCTTATAAATGAATCAGGAGAGGAGCGGAGGAGATTTGTTAACTCAATATTATCTCAACTCGACAGAGAGTACCTTAGAAAGCTGCAGAACTATAATCATTTGCTTATGTTGAGGAATAAGCTTTTAAAAGATCAAAATGTAAACTATGACCTCTTAAATGCTTATACGGTTAAGATGTCATTGAATGCCTCGTATATCCATAAAGCCAGAGAGAGGTTCATATTACTGCTGACTCCGTTAACCAGGAGATACTATAACCTGATCTCCGGAGGGAAAGAGGATATAGCTATAGAGTATAAATCCGACCTTGAAAACTCCTCCTTTGAAGAGCTCTGTGATTTAAACAGGGAGAGGGATAGAGTGCTTAAATATACTACCACAGGTATTCATAGGGATGATATGCAGTTCTTTATGAATGGCTATCCCTATAAAACATCAGGATCTCAGGGGCAGCAGAAATCTTTTTTGATCTCTCTCAAATTGGCACAATTTGAGATTATGAGGGGTAACTACGGAAAAATTCCAATTCTTTTGTTGGATGATGTTTTTGATAAGCTTGATATAGAGAGAGTTCACTCTCTTTTGAACCTTGTCTCTTCAAATATTTTTGGCCAAATTTTTATTACGGATAGCAATAAGGTAAGAATAGGTGAGATTTTAAATAAGATAAATGGCACCTCATCCTCTTTTGAAATTGTTTCGGGAAGATTGCCATGAGAAGAAACAGGTATGTAAAATTAGCAGATGTGCTTGCGGAGTTTCTTGAAAACGAGGGACTTAAAGAGGGTATTCAAAAAATGGAAGTATATGATGCCTGGGATAAAATTATTGGAGACAAGCTTTCCAAATACATTATTAATAAAAGCTTTGTCAAAGGTAAACTTTTTTGCTATGTCAGCTCTTCGGTAGTAAGAAATACACTTTTTGTGCAGAGGATTGAAATTGTGAGCAGGATAAATGCTTTACTGGGTAAAAACATTGTAGAAACATTGGTTTTAAAATGATCAGGCCTTTTGTTGTTATAGATTCCGATATTCCTTATATACAAGGTGTTCTGGAGCCTCATTGTAAAGTCAGATACATTGAGGGTAGAAAAATTGATATTGACGATGTTAAATATGCCGATGTTCTTATAGTAAGAACAAGAACAAAATGTAATGAGAGACTTCT
>CAYZPF010000056.1:0-1862 GCA_964479995.1 uncultured Muribaculaceae bacterium
GTAACCGGCACTACCCCCTCAAAGTAGCGTGTCTACCAATTTCACCATCTGGGCATAGGAACTGCAAATGTAAATTATTTTTTATAACTTAGCAAAAAAATTAAATTGCCATTACAATGAATGATAATTTCAAAAAGCAGATAGAATCTATCGATGATCTCAGTGAGATTGCAACAATTATATCTAATAGTACAGAGTTGCATGAAAGTGTCTCGCTCTATTCAAATGACCCGTTTGAAAGTCTTTATAAAAACGGAAACGGTAAAGTTCCAATGGGTTTCAAAAAAAAGGGTGACACTATTTATCTTATAGGAGATTATAATGGTACCGAAGATGATAACAGCTCTGTGGTAGAGGTTATTGTTGATGCTGTTGAAAGAGGGCTGCTTGAAAGTGCACATGCACTGGGTAAAGGTGGCCTTTTTATTGGATTGGTTGAATCTTGCTCGGTAAACAGGCTCGGTTTTGATATTACTTCTGATGCCGAATTATCTGATAAGAACTTCCTTTTTAACGGAGGTAATCAGGCAATTCTTGTTAGTGTAAGTAACGAGAAAGAGAGTGGTTTTGTCGATTACATTTACAACAATGGAATTAGAATCATTCTATTGGGTCATGTTACCAAAGGCGAGTTCAGATTAGATGATCTATCTTTTGGGTTTATACATGACTACATTGGTTAATGGCCAGATCAATATATAAAGAAAACGGAGAGATTGCCTCTATGTTTAATAACATAGCTACATCTTATGATAATCTTAACCATCTGCTCTCTTTTGGGATAGACAAATACTGGAGAAGGGTGCTTGTAAAAAGCGTTATGCAAAAGAGTCCTCAAAAAGCACTGGATGTTGCATGTGGCACAGGAGATTTAACCCTGGCACTTTTAAAAAAGGGAGTGGATGTGATTGGATTGGATATTGCTCAAAAAATGTTGCAACTGGCAGAGATAAAAACAGATAAACTCTTAAGTAAAAATAGATTTAAAATCCTCTCCCGTCCAGCTTTCATTTGTTCTTCGGCCGATTCCATACCGTTTAAAGAGGCCTCTTTCGATGCTGTTACAATCGGGTTCGGAATACGCAACTTTGAAAAATGGGAAGAGTCACTGTCAGAGATATACAGAATTCTAAAAAAGGGAGGCACTCTGGCTATTCTGGAATTTGCCACTCCTAAAAACAGAAATTGGAACTCTCTCTTTAACCTCTATTTCTTCAAAATACTTCCTATGGTTGGAGGCCTGATTTCATCTGACAAAACAGCTTACAAATATCTCCCCCACTCTGTTGAAGAATTTCCTCAATATGAGGAATTTACCATTAAACTTGAGCAATCCGGATTTTCAAACATTCAGGTTAAACCTCTCACAGGAGGCGTCGCCATACTATATACAGCTACAAAACACAGCTTATAATAAATAATATATTAACATGCCTCTTTGGGAATATATCTCTATAACTCTTTATTTGCTCTACCTGTTGCTTGCTATCTATGCTTCGGCTGTAATCATGTATCGAAAATTGGATCCCGTTAAATCTTTGTCCTGGATTATTGTAATCTTACTCCTACCCTATATCGGCCTCTTTCTCTATCTTTTAATTGGTCAGAATTTTCGTAAAAGCAAAATATTCAGCAGGAAAGGGATAAGAGATGAACGAGTTAGAAGAATTGAGGCCAATAAGCAATTAAAATTGCTTAAAACAGAGAGAGAAAATCTACCCGAACAGCTTTACAGGCACCTTCAGCTTATAACCTTAAACCTAAGCAGCAGTAAAAGCCTGGTTGGCCGGAGCTCATCAATTGAACTCTATTTTTCCGGTAAAGAGGCTTTAGATGCAATGTATAGAGAGATAGAGCTGGCT
>CAYZPF010000056.1:1872-9969 GCA_964479995.1 uncultured Muribaculaceae bacterium
CTTACAATCCTATATAATCAACTCCGATTCAATTGGGAACAACTTCAAAGAGTTACTCGTCAAAAAAGTCAAAGAAGGGGTTGAAGTCAGAGTTATTTACGATGACGTCGGCTGCTGGAGTCTCTCCAATGAATACAAAAATCATCTGTCAGAAAACGGAGTAGAACTGCTCTGTTTCTCTCCTGTAAGATTTCGCATTCCAACCTCAAGGCTAAACTACAGAAATCACAGGAAAATCCTTGTTGTAGATGGGCTTGTCGGATTCATAGGGGGTGTTAACATAGCAGACCGATACTATACGGGCGGCTCATTTCCCGAGTGGAGAGATACACACATAAAAATTATCGGAGAGTGTGTAGCAGCACTTCAATCCAGCTTCTTATTAGACAGATACTTTATTATTAATCAGCAATTCAGTAAAAGAAAGAAGTACTACCCCACTCCTATCAGAGAAGAATTTAAAGGGGGCATAGGCAGTAGAGAGATCTTCTCACAAATAATAACATCCGGGCCGGATAGTGATTGGGCAGGAATCATGCAGTGTTATTTTGCAGCAATTACCAGTGCAAAAAAACACATATATATAGTTACCCCATATTTTACTCCTAATGAATCTCTGGTAAATGCAATAAAAATTGCCTCTCTTGGAGGGATAGAGGTTTCATTAATGTTGTCCGAGAAATCGGATACAAACATAGCCCACTGGGGAACACTCTCTTACGCTACCGAGCTTCTCGAAGCGGGAGTTAAAGTATATCTCTTCCGAAAAGGATTCAACCACTCAAAAGTTATCTCCATCGACAGAGAGTTCTGCATTATAGGCTCTGCCAACATGGATAACAGGTCATTAGAACACAACTTTGAAATCACTGCTGTCATATACGATAGAGAGATTGCCGGCAAACTTGAAGATCAATTTGTTAAAGACACCGAAAGATGCAGAAGTTTAGCCGGTTCAAAGTGGGCAAAAAGAAGTAAAGGCAATCAAATTAAAGAGAGTATCGCAAGGTTATTAAGCCCCTTGATATAACAACTTGTGTTACAAAGAGAAAAGGCAACTACAGTAGTAAATCTGCAATTGCCTCATTTTTATCGTGACCCCGACAGGATTCAAACCTGTAACCGTCTGATCCGTAGTCAGATACTCTATTCAGTTGAGCTACGGGGCCAATAGTATAATTATTTGTTACTCAGATGGCTTCCCTTTTTCAGAAACAAATTTTCTCTCTTTGATTCTAGCCTTCTTACCTGTTAATTTTCTTAGGTAGAATATTCTGGCACGACGAACTTTACCACGTTTATTAATCTCAATTGAGTCAATAAACGGTGATGAGATTGGGAATATTCTCTCAACGCCCACGTTACCCGACATTTTTCTGACGGTAAAAGTTTCAGTAGAGCCTGTTCCTTTTCTTTGAATTACAACGCCACGATACTTTTGAAGACGCTCTTTATTCTCCTCTTTAATCTTATAAGTTACGGTAATAGTGTCACCTGCTTTAAAGTCAGGCAACTGTTTTGCCTCTCCGGCAAATGCTTCTTCTGCAATTTTTATTAAATCCATCTCTTTTCTTATTTTAGCAACATTACAGACTCCCAGGTTCTTGTAAGCGGTTACATTTTAATTTGGGACTGCAAAAATAGAAATTAATTTTTACTTACCAAAAATTATTATTTTACAAAGTGAGGCTACCATATAAACGAACTTTTGAGAACACTTATATTATCTTTGTTGTCAGATACAATAATCTCCAGAGAGTGCCTTTTGCCTCTACCGATCTTATCGGGTTTCAACTCCGTCTCCAACCGTTTATTTTTTGGATCATAAGTGGTAAGTATCCATTTGCCGTCAATCATTACACGATACTCTTTTATACCGGATAAATTATCGTAAACTGTTATTCTAAAAGTACTTCTACCCGACAGATTCGCCCCTTCATTAAATGAAAGCCTGATGGTTGGGCTAATAGTATCGAGCATTGGGATAAAACCACCAAAAGAGGTGGTGGTTGTTTCAATCCATCCGGCTTTGTAACTTCCTCCCAGTGAACTTACATCTCCATCTTCTCCAATTAATGCAATTAAAGCTTTTGAGGTAAGAGAATCGGGAAAGGGAGATTTCATGGCTAATCTTGCCGGAGCGTGTATGGGGGTTTGGCTATTATGCAGTCTCCAGCCCTGCTCTCCTTTATAATAAATGGTATCGGCTTCAAAAAGTATAGAACTGTATAAAGAGCCGGGAGGTAGCGTTATACGAACACCTTCCGCTTCATACCTGTTTGGAAGAAACCACGGCATCACCACACCATTTTTTAACTTTACCGAATCGTGCACAGAAAAATGATTCAAAGAGCTGTCTCTCTTAACTTTCAACACTCTCTGCGAAGTATTCCCATGTTCATCTGTAAGTTGGATTTTCACTTGATGGATCTCATCGTCCTTAATGATGAACAGGCCGTCTGAATAAGATTTTATATTAGGTTTCAGATCGCCACCTGGCTCTACCCTACTCTTAACCATAGAGATATCATTGTTGTATTTTTCTGAATATTCAAGGATACTGTTAATATATCTCCCTTTATCGAAGGGAATTCTCTCAGGTGTAAATGAAAAAATAAGCTCTTCATCCAAAAAGAAACGATAGGAGGATACCGCCAACTTCCCATTAGTATTGTTTTGCCTGTCATACCCCCAAACAGCCGCATAAAAAGTATCGGATACAGGTATAATCTCTAGTATTGCCTCAGATAAAGATTTCAAAAGCCTGCTTTCCGGTATTGAATAAGGAGTAGAGACTGAATACAGGTTGATTATCTTTATCTCCGGGGGGATATTGTCGTTTATTTTGAATTTAGCCTCGCTTATGGGATTAAGAGGTATTTGAGTCGAGCTCTCTCTTATTTCAAAATGGAGATGAGGGCCACCGGAAGAGCCTGTATTTCCGGCTTTACCAATCACATCCCCTCTTTTTACAGGGAACTTCTCTTTAGGCAACATCAGGTTTACAACAAAACTTTGCCGTTCATACTGCTGTTCTCTTACCCATTTGGCTATAGCGGGAGCAAACTCGTGAAGATGTCCATACTGAGAAGTTCTGCCATTGGGATGATCTATATATATTGCATTACCATATCCTGTAGGAGATACTGAGATTCGTGAAATATATCCGTCATTGGCAGCCAAAACAGATGCACCGGAAACTCCTCCCACTCTTATATCAATGCCCGAATGAAAATGCGTAGCTCTTAACTCTCCATAATTTGCAGATAGAGAAGGTGGCAGATTTACCGGAAATATGTAATTATCTTCTCTTTTTTGTGCAGATATTATGCTAACAGAGAGAAGAGTTATCAAAAGGATTTTTACTCTCATCTACTGTAGTTTACGAAAATATCTTTTTCATCCTTTCGAAGAAATTCCTATCCTCTTTATTTGGGTTTGGAGTAAAACTGTTCGATAACTTAAGTTTTTCGAGCATCTCCTTTTCTGGTTTCCCAATTTTTTGGGGTGTCCAGATTTGAATATATACAAGCAAATCGCCAACGCCGTAACCATTAATATCGGGCAGTCCTTTGCCTCTCAACCGTAAAATCTTTCCCGATTGAGTTCCCGGTTCAATTTTTATTCTTAATTTCCCATTCACGGCAGGTATCTCTGCATCTGTACCAAGTACAGCATCGGGAATCGAAATAAAGAGTGAATAGATGAGGTCATTCCCGTCCCTTTGCAGTTCCGGATGCTCCTCCTCTTCGATAACAACAAGCAAATCGCCATTTATACCACCCCTTTTAGCAGCATTTCCTTTACCCTGAACCGTAAGCTGCATACCGCGCGCAACGCCGGCCGGAATTTTAAATGAAATCTCCTCTGTACCCTTCACTAAACCGGTTCCGCTGCATACCTTACAAGGAACGGCTACGGTTTTACCTTCGCCTCCGCAAGTAGGACAAGTAGAGGCTGTCTGCATCGTACCCAGAATTGTCTGTGTGATTCTGGTAACCTGTCCCGTACCCTTACAGGTATCACAGGTTTTTATATCGGCCTCCGATTTTGCACCTCTTCCGGCACATTCTGAACAAGAGACCTGTTTATTAATCTTTACCTTCTTCTCTGTTCCATTTGCTATCTCTTTAATATCCAGCTTTACACGGATTCTGATATCCGATCCTCTGTTTACCCTTCTACCTCTTGAAGAAGAGCCTCCAAATCCGCCAAATCCACCGAAAGAGCCAAAATGGCCGCCAAAAATATCTCCAAACTGACTAAAGATATCCTCCATCGAGAACCCACCGCCGCTAAATCCGCCGTTAGAGCTCATACCCGAATGGCCAAACTGGTCATATCTTGACTTTTTATCGGGATTACTAAGCACATCATAAGCCTCTGCCGCCTCTTTAAAACTCTCTTCGGCACTTTTGTCACCAGGATTTTTATCGGGGTGATATTTAAGAGCCATCTTACGATATGCCTTTTTTATCTCCTCTGCAGAGGCCCCTTTGCTTACCCCTAAAACTTCATAATAGTCTCTTTTAGCCATTTTTATAAATTATTGCGCTACAACAACTTTGGCAAATCTTATAACTTTGCCGTTGAGGGTATAGCCATTCTGAACTACATCTACAATAATATTCTTCTTTTTAGACTCATCTGCCTGTACCAAAGCAACCGCCTCATGGAAATCGGTGTCCAACTCCTTGCCCACTGCCTCTATTATCTTCAATCCTTTAGAAGTCAGATAGCTGAATAACTTACTATATATCAATTCGATACCCTCAATGATTGATAAATTGCCGCCCTCCGTCTTTTGAAGCATCTCATTCGCCCTTTCAAAATCATCAAGAATCGGCAGAATACCGGTGATTATCTCCTCTCCGGCAGTTAGAATAAGCTCTTGTCTCTCTTTTAGTGTCCTTCTTCTATAATTGTCAAATTCTGCCGCCAGCCTCAAATATTTATCGTTCAATGCAGAAATCTCATTTTTAAACTGCATCTCTGAATCCGGCTCCTCTTTTTCTATTTTTTGATCATCCTCATGTCCGTTCACATCCTTTTGTTTTTTTTCCTTTCCACTTTCCTTTAACTGATTATCATCATGAAACTCTTCATTAACAACCTTATGTTTCTTCATTACAAACTATTTTTATTGACTCAATAAATTTAATTTGCAAATATAACCACAAATTATAAGCCATGAAGAGATAAAGGACAAAATGACATATTTAACGTTAAGGGCAACTATCCGCTCTTGTTTATGTAGTTCAACCGGGACTTATCAAGAATCTTTACAGATTTTCCCTTCAATTCAATTATATTGTCCCTGGCAAATTCAGACATCGTCCTGGAGACACTCTCTCTTGAAGCATCAATCAGATTGCCGATATCCTCCTGATTAAGAGAGATTACAAACTCTCCGGAGTTGTAGATATTATCGGCAAAATCAAGGAGTAATTCTGCCAGTTTCCCCCTTATTTGCTTTTGCGTTCTGTTAACGCAGTTATAATAAGAATCCAGTTCTCCTTTACATAACTCAACTAAAATCTGATTAGTAAACTGCGGATTAGAGATAAGAAGTTTCCGGAAAAGGGTAACATCAATAAAGCATACGACACTCTCTTCAATTGCCGTAACAGAGTAGTGATTAATCTTATCCCCAAAGGTTGTAGGAAGAGCAAGGTAGCTGGCCGGCTTTACAATTCGCAGCAGTTGTGTCCTGTGAGGTCCCTCAATGTGTATCTTCACAAGCCCCTCTTTCAAGTAGGCCACGTTGGTAGAAAATGTACCCTCTTTGATTATAGAGTCTCCCTTTTTAAAGCGGACTGTAAGGCAATTGGCAGAGAGTTTATCGAGTTCGGCAGGTGATAGTTTTCTCGTGGCAGCCGATTTCAACTCACACAAAGCGCATTTATTTTCCATATCATAATTGTTACAATTTGTAAATATAGAAAAAAGTGACATAAATCACAATTATTGTCAAGCTATATCATACAATAAATGTAAAAGAGTAGTTAAAAATAGCTTCCTTTGCACTTATGAATTAAATAACACAATAATTATGCAGGAAGAGTTACTAACAAAGATTGAGCAGCTACAAAAAGAAGTTGATAAGCTGCAAAAAAAGGTTACCAGAATTCAGAACAGCAGGCAAGATCAATTATCAATAGCTTGCGTTTCGGGTGATTTGGATAAAATACTGGCTACGATGATTATATCTCTGGCCGCTGCTGCAATGGATACAAAAGTTAAGATTTTCTTCTCTTTCTGGGCATTGTCGGCATTAAGAGACAAGAATAAAAATCCAAAAGGCAAAGATTTCATCTCTAAAATGTTTGGAATGATGCTTCCAAAAGGGAAAAACCAGTTGAAACTATCAAAGATGAATATGGCCGGAATGGGTCCTGTGATGATTAAATATCTCATGAAGAAGCATAATGTTCTCTCTCTTGACGATATGTTCAAAGAGGCGGCAGAGCTTGGCATAGAGATTATCGTTTGCGAAATGTCAATGGACCTTATGGGCTTTAAGAAAGAGGAGTTCATTGACTATCCTCACCTCTCCTATGCAGGAGCAGCTACATTCGTAACAGATGCAGGCGAAAGCGCAGCACAACTATTCGTTTAATTTGATTAACACATAAAAATAAAATATCATGACAACAGAAGAATTAAGACAATTAGAGATAGCAAAATCGGTAGATGCAAGAGGCACAGCATGTCCCGGACCACTATTAGAGGCAAAAAAAGCTCTTGGTACAATTGAAGAGGGTGAAATAATGGAGATTCTCTCTGCAGATGAGGGTACAAGAGTAGATATACCAAAATGGTGTGCAAAGCAGGGGCATGACTATTTAGGTACCGTTGAAGAGAATGGTTACTATAAAATCTATATGCGTAAAAACGAAATTTAAACAGGATTGAGATGAATAAGAGAAGTGCAAAAATCCTTGTCTTCTCAACCGAGAAAATTTCGGATCCTGCAATTGATCTGGCCGGTCTTCTCAAGCTACACTACCCCCCTCAGGTCTTCACCATTCCGGTGACTTGTTCGAGCAGCATAAAGTCCAGATGGATACTTCACGCCTTTGAAAAGGGTTTTGACGGAGTATTCATTGCTGCAGACGGGACAGACTGTTCATACGGGGAGAGTTGTACGGAAAAGACCGGATCTCTTGTTGAAAAGACACACAAACTAATGAAAGAGAGCAATATTGATCCGGCCCGTCTCAGAATGGCTGCCATCTGTTCAATATGCAGTGAATCTTTTGTAAAGCAGATAAGAAGCTTTAATGAATTATTACTCAAACAGGAAAAATAGAAATTATGCAGAGAGAAGAGATAAAAATTTCATTTGATGCACTGGTTATCGGAGGGGGTATAGCAGGGGGTGAATCGGCTCTTAACCTGGCAAATAACGGCTACAAAGTTCTTCTTGTAGAGAAAGATCTCTCTGTGGGGGGAAAGATGATTATGCTCAGTAAAGTCTTTCCCACTCTGGATTGCTCTGCCTGTATAACAACTCCAAAAGTATCAGAGATATTCCGGCATCCCAACATCACTATTTTTACAGAAAGTGATGTAACATCAGTTGAGAAACTGGGAGAGCACAATTTTGTGGCAAAAGTGACCAGAAGACCTCGCTATGTTGTAGAGGCAGACTGTACAGCATGCCAGTTATGCGAAGAGGCATGCCCTGTTATTGTGAAAGATGAATATCAATATAACCTGGTAGGGCGAAAAGCAGCCTTTATACCATTTAGTATTTGCAGTCCCAAAGTAGCTGCGATAGATATTGATAACTGTACACTGTGTGGGGCCTGTGAAAAGGTCTGTCCTCCAGGCTGCATAGATTTTACTATGAAATCCAGCCATTATGAGGTTAGTGTTAAAACTGCCATCGTAGCGACCGGTTTTGAACTGTTCGACCGTTATACAAATAAAAATTTTAAAAGCAATGTGATCCTTGCCATACATGAATCAAGCGACAAATGCCTTTATGCTGGATTGAGAAATGGCGGAGTCGTTAGAAAATGCAATGAGGATTTTAAACATTTTTCAGTTGAAGACGGGCTGACTTCAAATACTGTAACTACAATAGCAGAA
>CAYZPF010000056.1:9979-14503 GCA_964479995.1 uncultured Muribaculaceae bacterium
AAAAGATACTGCTACGAAGAGGGCAATAATGTTGTAACATCCATGCAGATGGAGCGGCTTCTGGCTCCTACGAGACCCTATCACCAAATTTTAAGGCCGAGTGACGGTAAGGTTCCCGATAAAATAGCTTATATGTTGTGCGCAGGCTCCAGAGACGACAGTTTGGGAAACCCTATATGTTCACAAATCTGCTGTATGTACTCCATTAAACAGGCTCAACTTCTTATGGGTGCGCTTCCAATGGCCGATATTACCATCTACTATATTGATATACGCGCATTTGGTAAAGGGTATGATGAATTTTATGAGCAGGCAGTAAGCATGGGAGTAAGGTTTGTTAAAGCAAAAATTGGCCGTATAACCGAAAAAGAGAACGGCAATCTTATACTGCGCTACGAAGATATAGCCACCGGCAAACTTAAAGAGGCCGAACATGACTTTGTTGTGCTCTCTGTCGGCGTAAAACCAAACGAAGAGGCTACGGCTCTATTCAAGAACCATAAGCTGGAGCTGGACAATTTCCGATTTGTAAAACAGAGCGATCCTCTCCTCTATCCTGCCAGAACAAGTATTAAAGGGGTATTTTCGGCAGGAGCGGCAACAGGACCAAAAGATATACCCGATTCAATATTATCGGCAGGGGCTGCAGCCAGTGAGGCAATCGATTATCTTAACAATTAAACAGAGCCAAGATGAAAAAGAAACTAGGAGTTTATATATGCGCCTGCGGAGGGAACATCTCTGATTATGTGGATATTGAAAAGGTAAGAGAGGCTGTTAAAGATGAAGATTGCCTTATACTTGCAAAGACAACAATGTTTGCATGCGGAGACTCCAACCAAAAGGATATGGAGCAGGACATTAAAGAGCACAATTTAAGCGGCATAGTTGTAGCAAGCTGCTCACCAAAGCTTCACCTTAACACTTTCCGGGGAGTGAGTGAAAGGGCAGGACTAAACAAATACAACTATGTACACGCAAATATAAGGGAGCAAGCCTCATGGGCTCACTCCGACAATAAAACAGGAGCTACCGAAAAAGCTATCAATCTGGTTAGAGCTGCAATAGCAAAGGCGCGTTTGGCTGAATCTCTTGAACCCATGAAGATTGAGTCCAAACGTTCGGTTGTAGTAATCGGAGCCGGTATAGCAGGGATGAAAGCCGCCATAGCACTTGCAAGAATGAAAGATGAGGTTTACCTTATTGAAAGAGAAGCTCGTGTAGGAGGGAAACTCTCTACGCTGGATAAAATAAGCCCCTTTGAGGAGTATGGGAATAATCTTCTTAAGAGATTGGAAGCTGAACTGGCTGCAGAGTCTGCAATTACTCTTTTAACAAATGCAGAAGTTACAGCCACAAGCGGGAATATGGGAAATTTCAAAGTAGATATAACCATAAAAGGGTCGCAGGGATCAACTGTAAAGAAGGTTCAGGTTGGTTCGATTCTGGTAGCGACCGGATTCAATTCGTACACTCCGGCAGAAGGCGAGTATGGATACGGCACAATAAACGGTGTAATTACATTACCGGATTTTAAAACCCTCATAAGAGAGAGCTCCGGACAAGGTATTGATGGAAACGGTAAGCTTATTTACAACGGGAAAGAGGTCAATTCAATAGGCTATATTTACTGCGTTGGAAGCAGAGAGGTTAAAGGGGATAAAAAATACTGCTCAAGATATTGCTGTACGGCTGCAATTCAGTCGTCCCTGGACGCAAGGGATAAGTACCCGCACATTGATAACTACCACTTTACCCGCGGCGTAAGAACCTATGGCAAACAGGAGATGGTTTATAAAGAGTCGAATGAAAAAGGAGATCTTTATATACAGTTCCCCGATAAAAAGCCCCCGATAGTTACAGAAGAGAACGGAAGTATTATAATCAAAGTTATTGACACACTCACAGATAAGAGAGAGTCTGAGGTAGCTGTAGATCTTCTGGTTCTGGTAACGGGGATGGTGCCGGACAGCGATCCTGCAATAGGGAGCCTGCTCAAACTCCCAAAAGGAAGGGATAAATTCTTCAATGAGATACACATGAAACTGCGCCCGGTAGAGACAGTTATAGATGGAATTACAATTGCCGGCACTTGTCAGGGACCTAAGAATGTGATGGAATCGGTAAATTCGGCTCTCTCGGCTGCAACTAAATCTCACTCAATTATAAGTAAAGGTGAGATTGAGTTGGAACCAATAGTTGCTTATGTTGATAAAGAGAGTTGCAATTGGTGTACTGCCTGCACAGAAGCTTGTCCGTTTAATGCCATAACAATGGTGGAATACAACGGAAAGCAGGTGGCAGAGATTAGTAAAACCAGCTGTAAAGGTTGCGGAATGTGTCTTCCTGTATGTCCTTCCGATTCAATAGAACTTATCTCTTTCACCAACAAGGAGATAGAGAGCATGATAGATGTTTTGGCACAATAAAAAGGATAGATTATGGCTACAGAAAAAAGTATGACGGTAAAAATCCTGCGCGAAACGCACAAGGTATCAGAAGAGGTAAAAGAGAACCTCAAACAGTTCAACAAAGATAAAAAACAGATTCTTGAGGCTCTTAAAGAGGGTGAGAAAACAATAGCTCAACTGAGCAAAGATACCGGAATGACCAAAGCAAAAACACTCTATATCGCCATGTCCCTGGCAAAATACGGGTTTATACGGGAAGGGAGCGTAGATGATATGGATGAGTACTACACCTATAAATTGAAAACGAAATGAGCAGAATAGAGACAAAACTTGGTAAAAGATTAAAAAAATACGGAGCCACAGAATTCAATCGGTGCTATAACTGTGGCACCTGTACCGCTGTCTGTTCATTGTCAACGAGTGAAAACTCATTTCCCCGATCAATGGTAAGATTAAGCGCCACAGGCGACAATACCGGAATAGAGAGCTCTCTAAAGCCATGGCTTTGCTACTATTGCGGCGAATGCTCAACCTATTGTCCCCAAACGGCCAATCCTGGTGAGCTGATGATGTCCTTAAGAAGATGGCTAACAGCCAAATATGACTGGACAGGAATATCCGGATTTTTCTTTAGATCTCTCACTGCAGTAATAGTAGCAATGGTTTTAATAGCAGCAGGAGTGTTGGTATTCTCTTTCTCTAACTCATTTGATATGGAGAGGATTATGCATTTCGGCCACTATTTTGAAATGTTTGCAATCATTGGAGTCTTTCTGGTGATACTGCTTCCCAACATCATAAGAATGTGGTATTTTGTTATTCTCAAACCATATAACAAGAGCCAGGCATCCGGCGTCAAAAAAGAGGAGGAGGTCTCTTTCCTCACAAAGATGCTTGGAGGTATCGAAATGAAAAAATATATCAACTCCCTTGGCGAGCTCATTATTCACATGTTTACTCAAAAAAGGGCATTGGGTTGTGATGACAATCAAGCCAGATGGTTTGCACATTTCATTCTCGTAATAGGCTATTTATCACTGCTTTTTACCACAGTATTCCTAAACTGGTTCTCCACAGGAAGTCTCTTTGTAATATTGTTGGGATATGCAGTAAGTTCAATAGTATTTGTTGTAACAATACTATTTGTTCTTGGCAGAATCAAAGCGAAAAAAGAGATAAGCAAACACTCGCGCCCTTCAGACTGGATGTTTGTAGTATGGCTCTTCTTAATGGGGATAACTGCGTTTAGCGTAAGACTCTTTATAGACCTGGATATATTGCGAAATAACTTCTGGCTGTACATTGTACACCTTACAATATTGGCTCAATGGGCGCTTATTATTGTACCATTTGGTAAGTGGACGCACTTTCTTTACAGATCTTTTGCAATGTATTTTGAGAGATTGATCGCTCCTGCTGCAAAGAAATAACCGGAGTTTCAATTACAGAACTTTATACTACTTAAGTGTTTAACAATATTTATGAATATCTGGGCAGTGCAGAGATCTATTCTGCAGGGATGATTACAATCCTCATCCTAACAGGGTTTGCTGTGGGATTCATAAATACTATTGCAGGAATGGCATCCGCATTGTCATATGCGCTTTTTATGGCTATGGGGATGCCTATTAATGTAGCAAACGGCACCACTCGTATAGGAATCATTGCCCAGTTCACAGTCTCCTCTACTCTTTTCAAAAAGCAGGGACTGCTGGATGTTAACCTGGCCTGGAGAGTAGGAATCCCAGTTACAATAGGCTCCATTATCGGAGCTCAGTTAGCGGCAGTTGTAAACCCCAGGGCTATGGAGATCACGATGGGAATAGTATTGCCAATAATGGCAGTATTGCTGCTTTTGAATCAGAAAAAAGAGGGCAGATTCAGAAGATTCATTGACAACAACAGCTCTCAGACCCTGACACCGTTTAAATTCTTCGTTTTTTTGTTTATAGGAATATACGGAGGTTTTACTCATGCCGGTGTAGGTATCCTTCTTATATTCGGGTCAATCTTTTTATTTGGGATGGATATGCTAAAAGCGAACGGAATTAAGCAATTTGCAGTATTAATGTACACTCCGTTAGCCCTCTTTATATTCATTAAACATGGTCAG
>CAYZPF010000057.1:0-14088 GCA_964479995.1 uncultured Muribaculaceae bacterium
AATAATTGACTAACCTCCAAACTAATTATTTTTATTATCAGCGACTTAAATGATGATTCCTGTGATTCCACATTATTTTAATGGATTCTTACTGGCAAATATAGTATCAAGTGTATTAGAAAAAAAGAGCTTGCTCCAAATGCACTGATATATTGCGTATTGCTAATTTATAAACACCTGTAAACCAGAGATTTACAACTATAAAGTATGTTAAATATTGCTCCTAAATTGCGCTTTTTATAGTCAAGATTTGTAAATAACTACATTTTAGAGAGATTATAGACAAGGTCTCTCACCTTTTGCGCCCACTCTACATGTGTGTGGCTTTTATCAAATTTAGTGTAGGGAATTGGCTCTCCAATTGTAACTTTTATTGTCTCTCCACGTTTGCGGAGCATCTCTCTGGGAAATAATATTAACTCAACATTTGTTTTTATTCTCAAAAAATTGCGAATTGAGCTCACTCTATAGAAAAGTTTTGAGTTTTGACCATGAAAATAGATAGGCACTATATCTCTTTGCGACGATATAGCTTTCTTTATAAAGCTTTTTTGCCAGGCACCATCTTGAACTACCCCTTTTATTTTTCTTGATACTATCCCGGCCGGAAAATGTGTGATTGCTATATCTTGGTTATAAGTCTTTTCAAGGGCCATTAGGTACTCTTTAGATGATCCATCAAAGACATTTATTTTAATAATAAAGGGATGTAGTTGAGGAACATACATAAAAGCTTCATTTGCAATGGCTTTCAATCCTCCATATTTACTGCTGACAATGTATGTTAAAATTAATCCGTCTATAACTCCAAATGGATGATTTGCCGCAAAGAAACACTTTTTATGTTCCGGTAAATTTTCCAGTCCTTTAATATCCAACGTTATCTCAAACTCTTTTAATACAGCTTTCAAAAAATCCGGACCTATTTCATTAGGATATTTAAGCATCACCCTGTTGAGGTCATCTTGATGAATTATTTTCTTAACAATATTGACTGCAAACCTGGGCATCTTTTTTAAAATCCCCGAATTTTCAGTTTTGATAATCTCCTCAACATCTATAGGTTTAATCTCAAGCTTCTCTCGTTTTTCCATAATAAATAAGATATATTAAAAAACAAATCTAATTAATTTTATTATATCAAAACACCAAAGAGGTCTTCCTTATTATTAATGTACTCATATGTAACGCTGTTTTTTTTCATTCTTTCCAATAACTCACCTAAATCGTCTCTTTTAGACAGCTCTATACCTATTAATGCCGGCCCCTGCTCCCTGTTGGTTCTTTTTGAGTAACTGAAATGGGTAATATCATCTTCCGGACCAAGTACATTCTTGATAAAGGCCAGAAGTGCTCCGGATCTTTGAGGGAACCTTATCACAAAGTAGTGTTTAAGCCCTTCATAAAGAAGCGCCCTTTCACGAATCTCTTCTGTTCTGCTAATATCGTTATTGCTTCCGCTTACAATACATACTACATTTTTCCCTTTAATTTCACCTGAACAAAACTCTAATGCACTAATAGCTAATGCTCCGGCAGGTTCAACTACGATAGCATTTTTATTATACAAATCCAGTATTGTAGAGCAGACCGCACCTTCGGGTACCGGAATAATTTTATCCAGGACTTTTTTGCATATATTAAAAGTGTGTTCTCCTACTCTTTTAACTGCAGCCCCATCAATAAACCGGTCTATTTGCCGCAGTTCAATAATCTCGTTGGCATCAATGGAGCTTTTCATGCTCTGTGCTCCCATAGGTTCAACGCCGATTATCTTTGTTGACGGACTAAGATGTTTGAACACTGAGCCCACTCCCGAAGCTAATCCGCCACCTCCTATTGGTAAAAACAGATAGTCGATATTCTCTCTGAATCCGCTAAGGATTTCTAATCCGATAGTGGCTTGTCCTTCAATAATTTTTGGATCATCAAAAGGGTGTATAAAGGTTTTATCGTTCTCTACGGCATACTGTAAAGCTCTACCATTAGCAGCGTCAAAAGTGTCTCCGGTAAGAACAATGTCAATAAACTCTTTACCAAACATTTTCACTTGTTCAATTTTTTGTTTGGGAGTTGTCTCAGGCATATAGACAACTCCCTTAATTTTAAGCAAACTACACGAATAGGCCACTCCCTGGGCATGATTCCCGGCACTGGCACAGACTATTCCTGAATAGATTTGTTTCTCATTTAACGATGCTATTTTATTATAAGCCCCACGGATTTTATAAGATCTGACAATCTGTAAATCCTCCCTTTTTAATAAAATATTTGAATCAAACTTAGCGGAGAGATTTAAATTGGATAATAGAGGTGACGTATTGACAACGTTTTTCAATCTATGATGTGCCTTAGTCACATCTTCCAATGCAGGATAATATTTCATACGTAGCTAATTATTTCTATTTATCTCATTTTACCACTGATAAATCTCTTTCCGGTCGAAGTGCTCGCACAGCTTCGCCTGTTTGCCATAATTCACTGTTTTTTAATTCCGATAACTCTTTCTCCAACTGTTCTCTGTAATCCGGCTTACTGTTTGAATCTATGGCAATGCAAGCCTCCCCTCCCTCTTCTACTTTTGAATAAAGCTCCTTAAAAACCGGGAGTGTTGCGTCCCTAAACTTTCTCCACCAATCCAATGCTCCTCTTTGTGCCGTAGTTGAGCAATTGGCATACATCCAGTCCATTCCATTCTCTGCAACAAGAGGCATAAGACTTTGCGTCAATTCTTCCACTGTCTCATTAAATGCCTCCGAAGGTGTATGTCCGTTATCTCTGAGCACTTGATATTGAGCTGCAAAAATTCCTTGAATAGCACCCATTAAAGTTCCCCTTTCTCCGGTCAAATCGGAATAAACCTCTCTTTTAAAGGTGGTTTCAAAAAGATATCCCGATCCTATACCCATACCAATTGAGATAACTCTTGCCAACGCCTCTCCTGAATAGTCCTGATGAATGGCGTAACTTGAGTTTAATCCTCTCTTTTCTAAGAATAATCTTCTTAACGAGGTGCCGGAACCTTTTGGTGCTACCAAAACAACATCAATATTCCGGGGTGGAATAATTCCACTTTTGTCATTATATGTTATTCCAAAACCATGAGAAAAACACAATACCTTCCCTTTGGTAAGATGACTCTTCACCACCGGCCATAACTGGATCTGGCCGGCATCAGAGAGAAGATACAGTATAACCGTACCTTTACTACAGGCCTCTTCGATTCCAAACAGAGTCTCGCCTGCTCTCCATCCATCATTTAAAGCTTTTTTCCAGCTTGCGGTCCCTTGCCTCTGCCCTATTATAACATTAAATCCATTATCCCTTAAATTTAATGCCTGACCGGGACCCTGGATTCCATAACCAATTACCGCTATCGTCTCATCTCTCATAGTTTTAAGAGCCATTTCCAAGGGAAATTCATTACGGGTAATTACATTTTCAATTACCCCTCCAAAATTCATTTTTGCCATTTCAAATCTTTTTAATTGTTTAATAATTTAGTTCAATGCTTTTAAATCTATTCCCGATATGTTTTGCATTCTGCAACATCTCTCTCTGCTTGAGTTCATTTTGCTCATAACAACTTGCGTAGAGAACATCTATCATATTTTCCAGAAGATTAACTATGCGCCCGACACTCTCCTTTGTTGTAACAGATGTTATAATAACAGTGCTGATTCCCTTGACAAAAGATTCAGTTACATTTAGGCTCTCAATGTTTAATCCTCTTTTAAGATAAGTTGAGGTTATTCTGTTTAAAACAGAAATCTGATTATTTACAAATACAACAACAATATACTCTGTTTTCATAATTTAAATATTTTGGTAATTAATACATTATATCATCTAAAGAGGCTCCTGCAGGAACCATTGGAAAGACATTTTCCTCTTTATTAACGGCTATCTCCAGTAAATATGCCCCTTTGTGGTTAAACATCTTATCTATATGAATCTCCATATCTTTTTTTGAAGTAACCATTGAGGCTTTAATTCCATAAGCTCGTGCAATAGTGGTAAAATCGGGGTTTTTCATCTCGGTTGAAGAGTACCTCCTTTCAAAAAACAACTCTTGCCATTGCCTTACCATACCCAGGAATGAGTTGTTAAGTATCACTATCTTTAAATCTATTCCGGATTGGGCTATTGTTCCCAACTCTTGCATTGTCATCTGGAATCCGCCATCTCCCGTAACAGCTACAACCTGCCTTTCGGGAACACCTATTTTAGCTCCCATTGCTGCAGGTAAACCAAACCCCATTGTTCCTAAACCTCCTGATGTTATAAAACTACGGCCTCTTTTAAACTTTGCATATCGGGCGCTGAACATTTGATGTTGCCCTACATCCGTTACTATAACTTGCTCTCCATCACACTTGCGGGATATTGCATCAATAACCTGCGCCATGCTGATTCCCTCTTTCTCTTCTTTCTTAAAAAGCTTATCTACAACCTTCTCCTGTTCAATCTTTTTATATTTTTTCATAAATTCGATCCATTCCTCTCTCTCTTTATATCGGATACCCGGTAATACTCTTTTTAATATTTGTAAAAGATCTCCGTGAAGTTGGATATGAGATTTTACGCTCTTATTAAACTCAGATTTGTCAATGTCTATATGAACAATTTTTGCTAAGGGTGCATACTTTGTAACGTCACCTGTCACTCTGTCGCTAAACCGCATTCCAAGGGCTAAAATCAAATCGCTCTTTTGTGTCATAAAGTTGGGAGCAAGATTACCGTGCATACCAACATTGCCTGCAAAGAACTCATGCAAAGTAGGAAAAGCAGATACACCCATTAGTGTGGTGGCTACCGGGATACCTCCCCTTTCGGCCAATTGAAGCAACTCTTTTTCTGCCGACGAAAGGGTTATCCCCTGCCCTGCTATTATTAACGGTTTTTCTGAGCTGTTTATCCATTCATTTACTTTGCTGATAGTGCTTTCGTCTATCTCAAAACGTTTAAAACAGGGAAACTCAAATTTGAAAACCTTGTTTGGGTAGTAGTTTGCAGTACCGGTTTGCGAATCTCTTGTAATACTCAGCAATACGGGACCGGGTCTCCCTTTTTGTGCTATATAAAAGGCTTTAGAGAGAGTCTCCTGAATCTCTTCTGGCTTGGTTATCTGGTAGTTCCATTTGGTTACGGGTATTGTTAAACTAATGATGTCTGCTTCTTGAAAGAAGTTTGAGCCCAATTTATCATGAGGTACTTGCGCTGTTATACAGACAATGGGAGTAGAATCTGCATAAGCATCTGCAATTCCGGTAATAAGATTTGTAGCCCCGGGACCGGCTGTTGCCATACAAACAGCCACTTTTCCACTGGCACGCGAATAACCCTCTGCAGCGTGAACCGCCCCCTGTTCGTGCCTTACAAGTAAGTGATTAATAGCCTCTCTATAATTGTACAATTCATCGTAAAGAGGCATTATTGTTCCTCCGGGATACCCAAAAATGGTATCTACTCCCTCATTTATAAGTGTTTTTATTAGTATCTGAGATCCATTTAATATTTCCATAATCTCGGTTTTGGTTATAGTTTAATTAAATACTCTTATAGCTCCTTTATCTGCCGAGCTCACAAACACTGAGTATGCTTTCAATGAGTTACTTATTTTACGCTCTCTTTTTTCAGGAGAAAACTTCCCTGCTTTTTGCTTAATGAGCTCGTCTCTTCTTCTGTTTAATTCATTTTCTGATAATTCTACATTTATCGATCTTTCCGGAATATTTACCGTGATCAAATCTCCATTTTCAATAAGGGCAATATTGCCTCCTGCTGCTGCCTCAGGCGATATGTGACCAATCGATAATCCTGAGGATCCGCCGGAAAACCTTCCATCTGTAATTAATGCGCAACATTTATCTAAGTTCATGGATTTAAGATAGGATGTAGGGTATAGCATCTCTTGCATTCCGGGACCACCTGCCGGTCCTTCATATCTGATTACCACCACATCTCCCGATTGTACCTTTCCATGCAAAATACCCTCAATAGCCTCTTCCTGTGATTCAAAAACTATTGCTTTACCGGTAAATAACATCATTGAAGCATCTGTCCCTGCTGTCTTTATTATTGAGCCATTTTGAGCTACATTTCCGTAGAGAACTGCCAGACCACCGTCATTGCGATATGCATTGTCATAATCTCTTATGCACCCGTTAACCGAATCAAGATCATGCTCTGTATAATAGCTCTCTTGTGATCCCATCTCTCTGCTTTTAATTCCCCCCGGTGCTGCCAGATATCTCCTTTTAGCCTCATCACTGCACTCACTACTTTTTATGTCATTGTATTTTAACGCCTCCTCTAAATTCCTGTAATCTACCCTGCAAACAGAAAGGTCAATCTTGCCTGCCCTGCTTAACTCTCCAAGAATCCTCATAACTCCTCCCGCCCTGTTTACATCTTCAATATGATATTTACCATTTGGAGAGACTTGACATAGAACCGGGTTGTTTTTAGAAAGATGCTCAATATCAGCCATTGAGAACTTTACTCCTGCTTCATGGGCTATTGCGAGCAGATGTAAAATTGTATTTGTAGAGCCCCCCATAGCTATATCCATTGTCATAGCATTGCAGAAAGCCTCTCTTGTGGCAATACTCCTGGGCAACACATTATTATTACCCTTGAAATAATACTCTTCACATTTCTTTACAATGAGTTCAGCTGCATCCGATATGAGCTCTTCTCTTAATTTATGTGTCGCAAGCAAAGTCCCATTCCCAATAGGAGCCAATCCAAGGGCTTCTGCCAAACAGTTCATTGAATTTGCAGTAAACATTCCTGAGCAGCTCCCACAGGTTGGACATGCATTTTTTTCTAACCATAATAGCTCACTCTTTTTCTTCTTCTTATCGGCAGCACCCACCATAATATCTACCAGATCAAAGCTATTATTATCTGATTTCCCCGCTTCCATTACGCCTCCGGAGACAAGAATTGAAGGGATATTTAATCTCATCATTGCCATAAGCATTCCTGGAGTAATCTTGTCACAATTGGAGATAGCTATCAAACCATCTACACAATGTGCATTGCACATATACTCTATACTATCTGCTATTAACTCTCTTGAAGGTAAAGAGTAAAGCATACCTTCATGCCCCATCGCTATCCCGTCGTCAATAGCAATAGTGTTGAATTCTGCAGCATAACATCCATTCTCCTCAATAATCTTTTTAATCAATTGACCAGTGTTATGCAGATGGGTGTGTCCGGGGACAAATTGTGTAAAAGAGTTGACGACAGCAATTATTGGACGACCAAATTGTGACTCTTTCATACCGGAGGCTCTCCAGAGCGCTCTTGCTCCGGCCATCCTTTTTTCTTTTACCATCCTGTTGCTTCTCAATGGGTTCATTTTATTTGGTTTAATTACATTAAATAAAAAAACCGCTTATTCAGGATCCTGTATAAGCGGGCATTATAGATTATAAGCTTATTTACGGGATCCTAAATCAATCGAATAATAATGACTGATACAATAATGGAAATGACTACAACTGAAAGTTGTATTGAAGAGTAGAACAGAGCAATCCCGGTAGCTGAAGTTACTGCCGTGAGAGGATTATATATATTTGTGGTACTCTTGGTCATTAAAAAAATGTCTGTTCTATCTGCAAATGTATAAAAAAATAATTACATGCAAATATTTTTAATGATATCTCCTTAAATACTCCTCCGGTAGTTTTAACAAAAAGGTGTTTTAAATGTTATACTTTAAAAATGCTATATAAATAATGTATAATATGTTTAATGTATATAATCCAATAAAAAAAGAGATTTTCACCATTATTGATAACAATGGGAAAGTTACCAATGAAGAGTGGATGCCGCATATCGCAGATAACACCCTTCTGAAAAACTATAAAGATATGCTCTTTGCCAGGATTGCCGATTTGCAGACCATTTCATATCAAAGGCAAGGCAGGATCTTTACCTATCCTCCAAACTATGGTCAGGAGGCAATAGCTGCTGCTGTCGGAGCGCTGATAAAAGATGAAGATTGGTTAGTACCTGCATTTAGAGAGATGGGGGCAATGCTGGCCAAAGGAGTTACTCTCAAGGAGCTCTACCTCTACTTTATGGGCTATGAAGATGGTTCAAAATTTGAAAATGCAAAATTCACTCTTCCAATTAGTGTTCCTATCTCCTCTCAACTTTTACATGCTGCCGGGATAGGCTATTCAGTTAAATATAACAAAGAGGATAAAGTTGTATTCGCTTTTGTTGGAGACGGAGGGACTTCCGAAGGAGATTTTCATGAAGCAATCAATTTTGCCGGAGTCTGGAAAGTACCGGTTATTTTTATCATTCAAAATAATCAGTACGGTATCTCTACTCCTACCCGTATGCAAACGGCATCTGACTCTTTAGCCATTAAATCCATAGCATACGGAGTCAAAGGTATTCAAGTTGACGGCAACGATTTTTTTGCAATGTACCGTACTATAGAAGAGTCTATTAAAGCATGTAAAGATGGAGATGGTCCGGTATTGATTGAAGCGGTGACTTACAGAAGAGGGGCGCATACCACATCGGACGATCCTACTAAATATAGAACAAAAGAGGAAGAGGACTCTTGGGGAGTTAAAGATCCGCTTAAAAGATTAAAAGGGTATCTTATTTCTAAAGGGATATGGAGTGAGAATGAGGAGGAGAAGATTGTTCCTCTATATAAAGAAGAGGTTGACAGACAGTTTCTCGAGGCAGAAAAATATGGCCCTTATCCTAAAGAAGATATATTTAAATTCCACTATGCTGAGGTGCCCGATGACCTCATTGACCAGGAACGTCAATATGAGAGGTATCTTCAGTGGAAAAGTACAATTGAAAAGTAATTTTGAACTTAAAGAAGCAGATGATGAAAATAATGAATATGGTCAATGCGATTAATGATGCATTGGATATAAAACTGGCCGAAGATAAAAACGTTATAGTTTACGGAGAGGATGTGGGTGTCGAAGGGGGAGTTTTCCGGGTAACCGAAGGATTGCAACAAAAGTATGGGGCAGAGAGAGTTTTTGACAGTCCTTTGGCCGAATCGGGCATAGTAGGCACAGCTGTGGGTATGGCTGTTGCAGGATTGAGGCCGGTAGTTGAGATGCAGTTTTGTGGATTTATATACCCGGCATTTAATCAAATAATCAGCCACGCAGCAAGAATGCGTAATCGAACCAGAGGCAAGTTTGAAACCCCCATGGTTATAAGAATGCCTTATGGCGGAGGGATTAATGCCCTGGAACACCACAGCGAAAGCATGGAGGCTATTTTTGGCCACATCCCAGGCCTAAAGGTGGTTGTACCATCTACGCCTCATGATGCCAAAGGGATGCTTATTGCGGCTATTGAGAGCAATGATACAATCCTTTACATGGAACCTAAAAGAATCTACAGAGCAATCAAGCAAGAGGTCCATGAGGGGAAATTTACCATTCCATTAGGGAAAGCAAATATTGTTACACAAGGTACTGATGTAACAGTGGTAGCTTATGGTGCAATGGTCAGAGAGGCCCAAAAGGCGGTAGTAATGGCTAAAGAAGCCGGTATAAGTGTTGAACTTATTGATTTACGCTCTATCTATCCTATTGATAAAGAGACAATTTCAAAATCAATAAAGAAAACAGGACGTATCATTACCGTTACAGAGGGGCCAAGGACCTATGGGGTTGGTTCCGAAATAGGCCAGATAGCAGTTGAAGAGGCATTTCTTCACTTAGAAGCCCCTCCTGCAAGAGTTTCCGGATTCGATGTAATTGTGCCGTTACCAAAAGGAGAGCATCATTACATGCAAGATCCGTATAAGATTTTTTATGAGATTGAAAGAATTGTAAAATACTAAAATTATGAGATATATATTTAAATTTCCAGATATTGGCGAAGGCCTTGAAGAGGGCGTTATTGTGGAGTGGCATGTTGAAAAAGGATCAAGAGTCAAAATGGGCGATTCACTGGTTACTATGGAGACCGATAAGGTAGTAACCGCTATTCCTTCTCCAAAAGATGGCATTATTGCAGCCAGATTTGGTAAAGTTGGCGAGACAATCAGGGTTGGTTCAGCACTTGTAGAAATTGAAATGGAAGGGATTGACGGAGATGACGCTATTGCCGAAGTACAAAAGCCTCTTAATGAGAAAAAGAGGGTTGAAGCAGTCGAAGAAGAGGGAGCAGGAGTTGTCGGAACCTTGGAAGTAGCAGGTAACAGCATTGTTTTATCCGCTAGTAAAGAATCTATTACAGAATACGTAGAAATCAAAAAGGAGAGAAAGAAGGCATTGGCCACTCCGGTTGCCAGAGCTATGGCTAAAGAGCTTGGTATTGACATAAATAACGTTATTGGTACCGGACCGGGGAGCAGGGTGGTAAAAGAGGATATAATCAAACATGCCGGAACCAGTAAAGAACGCACCAATTTTGAAGAAAACAACAATGAGGGCAAAATTAGCGGATTACAAGCAAGAGTCGAAATAGAACCACTCTCCCAAATCAGGAAAACAATTGCAAAAAATATGATCAACAGTAAGCATAATGCTGCTCATATGACGGTTTTTGAGGAGGTAGAAATTTCGGAACTTGAGAGGGTAAGGCTTAAATACAAAGAAGAGTATTTAAAAGATGGTATTAAGTTAACCTATTTGGCATTTGTCCTTAAAGCCGTTGCCTTGGCTTTAAAAAGGCATAAATCTCTCAATTCGGAGATGGATAGTGCTGCGGGCAATATGATTTATAAAAAATATTACAATATCGGAGTGGCAATAGATACCGAAAAAGGCTTGGTAGTTCCGGTAATTAAAGATGTTGATAAACTTTCAATCAAAGAGATTGCCGCCGGAATAGCAGAGTTTTCTCAAAAAGCGCATGATGGCAAACTTACTCTGAACGATATGAAAGACGGGACATTTAGCGTTACAAGTTACGGAAGTATTGGAGGATTGTTTGCAGTACCTGTAATAAACTATCCGCAAGCAGCCATTCTTGGAGTAGGCAGAGTTAGTCAGCAACCTGTAATTAAGGATAATGCCGTGGTCCCAGGCCTGGTATTGCCTTTGTCCTTAAGTGTAGATCACAGAATAGCCGATGGAGGGGAGACGGCGAGGTTTATTAATAAAATTAAGGGTTACCTCTCCGACCCCATCTCATTAATTATGGAATAAAAATAAAATAATATGTATGATTTAATAATAATAGGATCAGGCCCTGCAGGATATGTGGCTGCAATAAGAGCCGGACAGGTAGGGCTAAAAACTGCCATAATAGAAAAGGATGTGATTGGCGGAATGTGCCTTAATTGGGGCTGTATTCCCTCTAAATCAATGATGGAGAGTGTAAAACTATATCAAAGGATTATAAAAGAGGCCTCAAGATTTGGGATTGACGGAATTGACAAAAAGGAGATCTCATTCAACTGGAATAAAGCGACAAAAAGAGCCGAAAGTATTGTTAAAAAGCTAACAACCGGAGTTGAGTTTTTGCTTAATAAGAGTGGCGTGGATATTCTTATAGGTGAGGCAAAGATTATTACGGCTACAAAGATTTTAGTTAACAACCAACTACTTGAAACCAAAAATATTATAATCTCTTCCGGTTCATCTTCGCCACAAATTGAATGTGATATTGAAGGGGTTGTAATAGAGCCTAAAGAGCTCTTCAAGGAGAGAGAGATTCCCTCAGAAATTGTTATTGTGGGCAAATCGCCGGTAGCCGTTGAGTTGGCTCAGATATATAGTATGATGGATAAAGGAGTTACAATAATATCAGATTCCGCAGGTGTTATGCCCAAAGCAGATCCGTACATTAGCAACTATATCTCAAAAAAACTTCAAAAAGAGAGAATTAAACTTGTTACCAATTGTGATATCTCCTCAATCAAAGGAATCTATTCAGATGGTAAATTAATTATTGAGGGTAATGAGATCCCCTGTAATCTTCTAATAAATGCAAAAGATAGAAAGGCAAACATAGTTAAGAGTGACGTTGCTTTTGAGTTACAGAACGGCCATTATCTGGTAGATGAGCATTTTGAGACTTCGGTAAAGGGAGTTTTTGCAATTGGTGACGCCAATGGGTTGAGTATGTATGCTCATGCAGGATCGGCACAAGGATTAAATGTTGTAAACAGGCTGAAAGGAATAGATAACAAGCTTGACATCAGTAAAATACCAATGAATATGTACACAACTCCCGAGGCTGCACAAATAGGGCAAACTGAGCCGCAACTTAAAGCGTCCGGAGTTGATTATAAAGTGAGCGAATTCCCATTATCCGCTAATGGCAAGGCACAAACAGAGGGTACTGCAGAGGGCTTTTTAAGAATCCTCTCTGAAACAAAATACGGAGAGGTTTTAGGTGTCCAGATTATAGCCCCCAATGCAACCGACATGATTAACGAGGCCTCTGCCTATATGCAACTTGAATCCACTGTTTATGATATCGCTCAGACTATACATACTCATCCTACTGTATCTGAAGTCTTTATGGAGGCCGGACTTGAGGCTGTAGATAAAGCAATCCATAAATAATTATGAATTATAATCTGCCTGATATTCAAGTACTGGAATCGGATAAAGATTATGATTTTATGTTATGGCGCCCGGATACAAGATACATTGTACTTGGCCGGGCCAACAACGTTGAATCATCGGTCTTTACAGATATGGCCCAGAAAGACCGTGTTGAGATAATTAAACGTCCTTCCGGCGGTGAAAGTGTCATCTTAACACCTTCTATGCTGGTCTTTTCGGCAAAAATAACTATGAGACAGCACAGAAATCCATCCCTTATATTTGAACAGATAAACAAAAATCTCATCTCATCACTTACTATACTAGGAATAAAGGATTTACATTCCAAAGGGATATCAGACATATCAATAGGAGATAAAAAAATTATCGGTTCCTCTATGTATTTAAAGGACAAAACTCTCTTTTATCACGCAGTACTTAATATTAATGAAGACGTCAGACTCATCTCAAGATATCTGAAACACCCCTTAAAAGAGCCTCAATACAGGGCAGGACGCCCCCACAAAGAGTTTGTAACCTCACTGCATAATGAGGGGTATCGGTTAGATTATTTAACTGTAGAAACCTCAATAAATTCGGCATTTACTAATCTATTTTCTCAATTTGGCACCAATGTCAAATAATTGAATTACCTTCGCGCGATTTTTTACAACTTAAATGACATTTACAGATCTACAACTTATCAGGCCAATATTAGAGGCTTTGGTAATTCAAGGGTACTCCTGCCCGACACCAATTCAGGAAAAAGCTATTCCTCTCTTATTAAAAGGAGAGGATGTGTTAGGATGTGCAGCTACCGGCACAGGTAAAACAGCTGCATTTTCAATACCTGTAATTCAGAAATTATATTTAAAATACTCTGCATTACAAGCTGTTGAAAATAATTCTGCTAAGAAAAAAAACAAGAGAACCATAAAAGCTCTGGTTTTAACCCCTACCCGGGAACTTGCTTCTCAAATAGGTGACAGTTTTAGTGCTTATGCTAAATTTACCACACTAAAACATACCGTAATCTATGGAGGAGTAAAACAGAGGTCTCAGACCGATGCCTTAAAAAAGGGTATCGATATTCTCATTGCTACACCGGGAAGATTGCTTGACCTTGTAAATCAGGGTTTTATCAATCTAAAAAACATAGAATTCTTTATACTGGATGAGGCCGATCGTATGTTGGATATGGGATTTATTGGTGATATTCAAAGAGTAATAAGCCTGATCCCCATAAAACGACAAACTCTACTCTTTTCAGCAACAATGCCCTCTGAAGTTACAGAATTGGCATAATCTCTATTAAATAATCCTACAAGGGTAGATATTATACCAGAATCTTCTACAGTGGACTTGATAGATCAAAATCTCTATTTTACCGATAAAAGTAATAAGACAGATTTGCTTATATCTTTGCTTAACGGAGAGGATATTGATTCTGCACTAATTTTTTCCAGAACAAAACATGGTGCAGAAAAACTCTCAAAAAACCTCTTTAAAGCAGGTATAAGATGTGATGCCATTCACGGTAATAAGTCTCAGAATGCCAGGCAAAAAACTTTAATGG
>CAYZPF010000058.1:0-14087 GCA_964479995.1 uncultured Muribaculaceae bacterium
CTCGTCGGGATTGCGGGTTGCCATCTTTTCAATATTTCTCTCCAACTGTGCAAGGAGCTCCTCATCATTGATGACTCTTTCAACCTCATCCATAAGTTTTGCAGGCGCTTCGGCATCTGTTACCATCAATGCAGCATCTTTTCTTACAAGCGCCATGGCATTATGTCGCTGATGATCTTCGGCTACATTTGGAGAAGGGACAAAAAGTGTAGCTTTGCCGGCAATTGAGAGTTCTGATATCGTTCCTGCACCTGCTCTTGAAATTACAAGATCGGCTGCCGCATAGGCCAGGTGCATCTCTTTTATAAATTTGCGACAGATTACAAACTCTCTGGGGCTATTTCTGTTAAATTCTTCAATATCATTATAATAAAAGCTTCCGCATTGCCACAATAGCTTAATGTCACTTTTTTGATTCTTTTCTATCCATTTCATTATACATTTATTGAGCGTGCCGGCCCCTAAACTGCCCCCAATAATCAGCACAATTTTGCTTCCCTCTTCAATTCCAAAATGCAGCAACGCCTCTCTTCTCATTTGAGTATCCGGTTTTTTTATAATCTCTCTTACCGGGTTCCCGCTGATGATTATCTTCTCCTTTTTAAAGAATTTTTCCATTCCTTCATATGCTACAAATATCAACTTGGCTCTCTTGCCTAAAATCCTGTTTGTTAGACCGGCATATGAGTTCTGTTCCTGAATAATATATGGGATAGCTTTTCTGCCTGCCATCCAAAGTAATGGAGCACTTGCATAACCTCCAACGCCTACTACAATGTCCGGCCTAAAACGGCTAATGATACCTCTTGCCATTCTAATACTTCTTAAAAGCTTGAAGGGCACCTTTAGGTTTTCTACCGATAAACTTCTTTTAAGTCCCGCAATTGGAAGTCCTACTATTTCATATCCCGCATCGGGAACCCTATCCATCTCCATCTTTCCTAAGGCGCCTACAAAGAGAATTGAACAATTTGGAAGAGCCCTTTTTAAAGCATTGGCAATTGATATTGCAGGGAAAATATGACCTCCTGTTCCCCCTCCGCTGATTATTACCCTTAGCTCCTTTTTCATAACTCTACCTCCCCTTTTACTTTAACCTTGTCAATTGTGCGGCTCACTGCCTGAATTATCCCAAATGCAGCACCTGTGGCTAATAGAGAGGTCCCTCCACGGCTTATAAGTGGCAGTGTATGTCCGGTAACAGGGAGTATGCCAACATTTACCAGAATATGTAAAAAAGCCTGTGTCGTAATCAGGGTTGAGAGACCTAGGACAGCCATAGATGAAAAGATTGTTTTACATGATTTTGCGATCATTACAGAACGCGCAAAGAACCATAGGTACAGCATAAGCACTACTAATCCGCCTAAGAATCCCCACTCCTCAATAATTATTGCGTAGATAAAATCAGAGTAGGGATGAGGAAGAAAATTCCTCTGAGTACTTTTTCCGGGACCTTTCCCAAATATTCCCACAGAAGAGATTGCAATCCTGGCCATATCTGCCTGGTATGTCTTATCCAGGATTCTTTGTTTCTCTGCAGGAGCGAGTTTCTCTGTCGGCTCTTGTTTATTCGTGAAATTTTTTATTCTGCTCACTGCAGTATCAACACGCGGGAATAATCCAAAAGCTATATTCAACAATAAAACCAACCCCAGTAATATTGCTCCTATACCTGCTGTTTTTAGCAGATAGCTCCATTTAATACCTGTAACCAGTAGCATAATAAAGACTACGAAGGTCATAAGTAATCCGGTAGCTATACTGCCATTCAATATCAAGAGAATAACCAGAGCAATTGGCGCAACAACCCATATTACAAATTTTTTGTAGGAGTCAAATTTAATTGTTTCCAGTACCAAACTTAAGTAGAGTACGGTACCTACTTTGGCAAATTCCGAGGGTTGAAATTTAAATCCTAAGATATTTATCCATCTCTGGGCTTCATTTAGATTCTTACCGACAAATACCGTGGCTATCAGAAGCCCAATCACTAAAAAGATTCCAAAGAATGAGAATATCCTCCAGAAGGCCAGCGGTAAACGATATGCTATATAGAGAGTTGTCAAACTTAATAAAACAAAGTTCATCTGATTAAAAAGAAAGCTCATGACACTCTTATGCTCTTTGAACGCCAGAGAGCTACAGGATGAGTATACTGCAGCAACAGAGACCATCGAAAGGACTAATATGATAATCCATATCACTCTGTCTCCTTTTAACCTATATGTTACATCGTTCTTATTTTCCATTTTACAGATTCCTTATTGCTTCTTTGAACTTTTCACCTCTCTCTTCAAAATTTTTAAACAAATCAAAACTGGCACAAGCAGGAGACAATAAAACTGTCTCTCCCGGTTTGGCTATATTGTATGCGAGTCTGACAGCCTCTTCGGCAGATTTAGCATCGTACACCTCCTCAACCTTATCTTTAAATTCACGGTGTAATTTAGAGTTGTCCAATCCGAGGCAGATTATTGCTCTTACCTTTTCATTAACCAGCTCATAAAGTGGCTCATAGTTGTTACCTTTATCCTGCCCCCCGGCAATCCAGATGACCGGTGTATTTATACTTTCAAGCGCATACCAGGTAGAGTTTACGTTGGTTGCTTTAGAGTCGTTGATATAGAGTACGTTCTTAACCTTAAGTACCTTTTCCAGACGATGTTCAATTCCTTTGAAAGTGGTTAGACTCTCTCTAAGAATATCGTTATCTATATCGAGAACCTTGCCGGTGATTGCAGCGGCCATTGAATTGTATATGTTGTGTTTTCCCTGTAATGAAAGCTCATTCAAAAACATACTGTACTCTTTGTCTGCATAATTAACATGCATCTCTTCATCTTTGACATAAGCCCCTTCATCGATCTCGATCTTTTGACTGAAAGGAAGTTGTTTAGCATGGAGTACAATTCGGTTAAGATGAGAAATACTTATCTCGTCATCGGCACAGAATATAAAGCAATCTTCTTTTGACATGTTTTGAGTGATGCGGAACTTTGCCTTAATATAACTCTCCATATCATTATTATATCTGTCCAGATGATCTGGCGTAATATTGAGAAGTACGGCGATATCAGCTTTGAAATCATACATCCCTTCAAGTTGGAAACTGCTGAGCTCCAATACATAGTAGTCATTGGAAGATGTAGCGACCTGATAGGCGTAACTCTGTCCGATATTTCCGGCCAGACCCACTTTAAGACCTGCATTTTTTAACAGGAAATAGATAATAGATGATGTAGTGGTTTTACCGTTGCTTCCTGTTACACATATCTTTTTGGATTTGTCAAACCTGCCTGCAAACTCTATCTCAGAAATTATTGGAATATTTCTCTCGGTAATTCCGGCTATAACAGGTACAGTATCGGGGATGCCCGGACTTTTTACGACTAAATGAGCATTAAAAATTTTCTCTTTTGAATGTCCTCCCTCTTCCCACTCTATCTCATATTTTGTGAGTAGCTCTTTAGCTTCATCTCTAATCATGTTACTGTCGGAGATAAACACATCATACCCTTTTACCTTCCCTAATATTGCTGCTCCTGTGCCGCTCTCTCCGGCTCCTAAAACTACTAATCTGGACATGTTATCTAATCTTAAGTGTTATCACTGTTAATACTGCGAGGGAAATGGCAATAATCCAAAATCGAACTACAATTTTTGATTCCGGGAGTAATGTTTTGGGAACCTTTATAATTGCATCGGGATTTTCTTTTTCAAAATGGTGGTGAAGTGGTGTCATCCTAAAGATTCGGACCCCCTTACCGCGTTTTATTCTTGTATATTTAAAGTAATACCGTTGAATTATTACCGAGAGACTCTCAACAAAGAAGATTCCACAAAGGATTGGTATCAATAGCTCCTTTCTTATCATAATGGCAGAAACTGCTATTACTCCTCCTATCGCAAGACTGCCTGTATCTCCCATAAAGATTTGAGCAGGGTAGGAGTTATACCAGAGAAATCCCACCAATGCGCCAATAAATGCTGCCAGCACCACCACTATCTCTCCTGTATTTGGCAGATACATTATATTGAGATAACCTGCATATATGATGTTGCCTGAAAGATAGGCCAATATTCCAAGTGTGGTTCCGACAATAGCAGATACTCCGGTTGCAAGCCCGTCCATACCGTCAGTAAGATTTGTACCGTTAGAAACAGCCGTAATGATGAAGATTACGGCAATGACGTAGATAACCCAACCTGCGGTTTCTCCTGCTTTCCCTTTAAAAGGGGAGAGCCATGAGTAATCAAATTCATTGTTTTTGACAAAAGGGATTGTGGTTTTAGTGCTTTTCTCATCTTTATAGATCCCTGGAACCTGAGCCTCACTATCTTCAACTATGAATTGTGAGTAACGGGCTTTATCTTCTACGCTTGCTGGTGTCCTTATCACAATATCATCGCTGAAATATAATGAGAGCCCTACAATCAGCCCCAGACTTACCTGTCCATAAATTTTAAATTTGCTCTTTAATCCATCTTTCCTCTTTTTGAAAACCTTTATATAGTCATCGGCAAATCCTATTAATCCAAGCCATAGAGTTGTTATTATCAATAACTGAACATATATGTTGGTAAGATCTCCCAGTAGAATAGCGGGTATAAGAACAGCTATCAGAATAATTATCCCACCCATTGTTGGGGTATTTTTCTTCCCATGCTGATCTTTTATCCCTAAATCTCTGATTTCATCTTTAATCTGCCTTCCGGAGAGAAGATTGATTATTTTCTTTCCTGCAAAAAATGAGATTATAAGAGATAAAATGATTGCAGTAAAAGCGCGGAACGTAATATACTTAAACAACCCTAATCCCGGAAAGTCAATAAAATCTTTTAAATACTCATACAAATTATAAAGCATAATAAACCCTCCTTATCTGTTAAATATTTCGGTCAAAATCTCTTTATCGTCAAAATGATATCTCACACCCTTTATCTCCTGATAGTTTTCATGCCCCTTTCCGGCAATGATAATGATGGAGTCGGGTTTGGCTAAAGCCACGGATGTCTTAATAGCTTCTTTCCTGTCTGTTATAAAGAGCACATAAGGTAATTGAGAGGCAGTAAAACCCATTTTGATATCCTCAATAATTGCTTCCGGATCTTCAAATCTGGGATTATCAGATGTTACTATTACCCTGCTCGAATATTTTGCCGAGATTGCTGCCATCTCTGGTCTCTTCTTTTTATCTCTGTTACCGCCGCAACCAAAAACCGTGATTATCTCGCTTTCTCCTGCAATATCCCTTAATGTCTTCAGGACATTTTCAAGTGCATCGGGAGTATGGGCATAATCTACAAAAGCTGTAATGTTATCTCCTCCTTTGATATATTCAAGTCTGCCTGCCACCTGCTCCAGTGCACTCATTGCTACCAGCACCTCCTCTTTATCTGCTCCTAAAAGTATGGCCGTAGCATATACAGCTAAAAGATTATATGCATTATGGACTCCGGTAAAACGGCTCCAAAGCTCTCTGTTATCTATCTTTATCAGCATTCCGTCCAATCCTTTTTCAATTATCTTACAGTTAAAATTTGCCGGCGAGTGGCAAGAATAAGTATAGACTTTTGAACGGCAATTCTGGACCATAACCTCTCCATTCTTGTCATCCAGATTTGTAATGGCAAACGCTTGGGGAGACAAATTGTCAAAGAGAAGTTTCTTTGCACGGATATACTCCTTAAACGTTTCATGATAATCGAGGTGATCATGGGTGATATTTGAAAAAATCGCCCCTGCAAAGTTGAGTCCTGCAACTCTTTTCTGGTCTAATGAGTGTGAGCTTACCTCCATAAAGCAATATTCGCATCCGGTGTGAGCCATTTCATAGAGTAAGGCATTTATCCTGATTGAATCCGGCGTTGTAAGTCGGGTATCACTTACTGACTCTCCTACATAATTGGCTATAGTAGATATTAACCCGCATCGATACCCTAAAGCTGTAAACAGGCGATAGAGAAGGGTAGCTGTCGTTGTCTTGCCATTGGTTCCCGTTATACCAATTAACTTAATCTTTTGTGATGGATTATCGTAAAAAGAAGATGCTATCAGTCCTAATGCTGTGTGGCTATCTTTTACTTCTATAAAGAGAGTATTTTTATACTCTGATGACAATGAATCTCTATTAAAGGCTCCTGACTCATAAACTATTGCTGATACTCCTCTCTTTAAAGCATCCTCTATAAAAAGATGTCCGTCAAGATTGTATCCTTTTAAGGCAACAAAAAGAGAGCCGTGTTCAATCACTCTGGAGTCGAACGAAATATCTTTAATCTCTCTGTTTGTATCTCCATATATGGAGATTACACCAATATTTTCAATAAGGTTATCGATTTTCATAGTTATTCGAAAGTGTTATTTCCATAAGCCCGTTTTTTTGTAGAAACTCACCAGCCGAAGGGTTTTGAGAAATTACTCTGCCCCTTCCTCTAAAGTTTACTCTGTATCCCATGTTTTCCAACAGGTATATTGCATCTTTTAATCCCATATCTAAAACATTTGGAACGGTATCTTTAATCAATTCATAATTTGTTAGAGTATTTGACACTGTATCCTCCCTCAACCACTCACCCTTAGAAACTGTTATTTTCTGGGCAAGGGCAAGTAGTTCTACCGCATTTCTGACGGATTCTCCTCTCCCTGCTAAAATATGCGGCAGATTTCCTGTTGTATCTTTTTTAACCTTAGGGTCTAAAGGGTTATTCCATTGTGGATTGAAAGAGTATATTTTGTCGGCTATTTGTTTAAAAACCGGGGCAGCCCATGCACCCCCATAGAAATTATCTCTTGTCAGATTGGTATATAGAACTACAATTACAGAATATTGAGGATTGTCAGAAGGGAAAAATCCTGCAAATGATGCCTGATGTTTTCTGTTTCCGGATGCATCAATATATCTGCCGTCGAAAGCTATTCTTGCCGTACCTGTTTTGCCCGAAATCAAATACCTTTCATCATTTATTGATTTAGCTGTTCCATTTTCAACAACTCCCCTTAAAGCTGTGTGAACCATTCTAAGAGTTTTTGAAGAGCATATTGCTCCTTCAATTTCCTGAGGACCCAATTTCTCTTCTATTATTCCGTCTCTCTGCATATTTTCAACGAAATAGGGCTTCATCATCTTTCCATTGTTTGCTATTGCATTATAGAAAGCGAGAGTTTGAAGTGGTGTTAAAAGAGTTGCATATCCTATTGACATGGAGGGTAAAGTCAACTTAGACCAGATTTTATCGCCGGGACTATGAATCACTGCATTTGCCTCACCCATAATGCCGAGATTAAATTTTTCGTTTAACCTCATTGTCTTAATCTTCTCAACATATCTCTTCTCATTATTGGCATAGTGTTTGACGGCAAGTTTAGCAAAAGAGACATTAGAAGATTTTTCAAAAGCCTCTTTAACATTAATCTCTCCATACCCTTTGTTCCCGGTATCGGAAAAGGTGTGAGTGCTGTATCTCCATTTACCGTCACCGGCATCGACTTTTGTTTCCAGATTAACGTATCCATCTTCTATAAGGGCAACCAATGTTGCCAGTTTGAATGTAGAGCCCGGCTCGGTGGCAAACCCTACGGCATAATTATAGGACTCATCAAATTCCCCCTTTCTACCCCTTTTCATATTTGCGACTGCCCTAATCGCACCACTTTTTACCTCCATCACAATTGCAGTTGCTCCCTCAAACACATTTGAGCGTGATAACTGGTCCCGTAAGGCATTCTCTGCTACCTCCTGAATATCTACATCGATAGTTGTAAGAATATCCAACCCATCTTTAGGAAGTTCAATCTCTTCACCGATTATCGGTACCCATTCACCTCCCAACATCCTTTGGACCCTCTGTTTTCCCGGTATTCCTTTGAGGTATTGGTCATAACTGCCTTCAATCCCTACACGGACCCCCTCTGTATTCATGAATCCTATCGTCCTGTAGGCAAGCCTGCCATATGGATTGATCCTTTTATTTTTCTGTTCGGTAATTATGCCTCCTTTGTTGACTCCAAGTTTAAAAATCGGGAATTTCTTTATTTCGAGCATTTCAGAATAGTCAACCAATCTGTTTCCCAGTGCTTTATATCTTTTATTCTCTTTTCTGGCCTTAATCAGCTCCTCTTTGTATGAATTGGCGCTTTTATCGTTAAAAAATTGTGAAAGAGCTTTTGCAAGATTCTCAACTTCGGAGTTGAAAAGGGATTCTTCCGGAACCATGCAATCCATTCTTATTTGATAGTAGGGGAGTGATACCGAAAGAGGTCGTCCGTCTTTAGCTAAAATACTTCCCCTGTTTGCTTCAATCTCCTCCTGTCTGTATGCAATATCGTCGCTTGTAAGCGCTTTAGGGGCAAAGTATTGCAGATATATAATGTTTCCGGTAATCCAGATAGTTAACCCTATAAGTATCACATAAAAAAAATATATTCTTTTTATAAGATTATCCATCTCACTTTTTTATTAATACCCTTATGGGCGGATTTACCGGAGCTTTAAGAGTTGAGTTAAGATTTAGAAGTCTTTTCTCAACTTCTGCCCTTTTGCTCAAGTATTGAAGTTTTGCAGATTTGCTTGTCAAATCTGATCTAAGGTGCTTTAATTCAAGTGTATTCCTCCTTTCAATCAGCAGGGTCTTTTCTACAACGAATGTCAGGCTTATGTATGCGATGGTGAGGAAGAAGAGATAAAGCACAAATCCGGTATTCTCCAGAATTTTGCTTTTAAGCAAAAATCCTCCGCCAAGTATCTCGTTTAACCAGTTTCTCTTTGCCATATATTAAATCTTTTCTGCTACCCTGAGTTTTGCACTTCTTGCCCTTGTATTTAAAGATATCTCCTCCTCCGAAGGTAAAACAGGCTTCTTTGTTATGACTCTGAAAGGTGACTCATATCTGCCGTATATATCTTTATCAATTTCTCCGTTTATATTACCGCTCCTCATAAAATTTTTCACCATTCTGTCTTCCAATGAGTGATAGGTAATAATAACAACTCTGCCTCCAGGCTTAATGATGTCTGTCAGTCCTGTTAAAAAGAGCTCTAAGGCTTTCATCTCAGAATTAACCTCGATTCTTAAAGCCTGATAAACCTTAGCCAGGAACTTATGCTCTGCATGTTTTGGTAGTAAAGGCTTAAGCACTTCCCTTAAATCTTCCGTTGTATTTATTTCGTTATTTATTCTTGCTTCACATATCAGTTTTGCCAGCTCCCTTCCTTTTTGCAACTCTCCGTATCTAAAGAAAAGAGAAGCAAGCGCCTCTTGATTGTAGGTGTTGATTATTTGAGCAGCACTCTGTTTAGCCTTCTTGTTCATACGCATATCTAAAGGAGAGTCGAAACGAAACGAAAAACCCCTCTCTTTAGTGTCAAACTGATGCGACGATACTCCCAAATCTGCCAGTACTCCGTCTAGTTTATCTATACCATAATATTTTAAGTAGTTGCCAAGAAATCTAAAATTGTTATGTACAAGGATAAGCCGTTTATCTTTAGGGGCATTAGCCAATGCATCTGAATCCATGTCCATTACAATAAGGGTAGAGCTATTATCCAGCCCGCTTAAGATCTCTCTTGTGTGGCCACCGCCACCCAGTGTGACATCTGCATAGATTCCGCCTGATGATAAAGATAGTGCTGCTATACTCTCTTCAAGTAGTACGGGGATGTGATAAGCTCTCATAACCGACTCCTTATCCTAAAATTTTTTCTGCCAATTCCGAATAATCGCTGCCGGGTAGCTTGTCTTCTCCAAAATGCTCTTTTGCCCAAACCTCTATCTTGTGATCATTCCCGGCAAATACAAGCTCTTTGATAACGCCAATGTCATCCAGCAACCTTTTAGGGATAGTTATTCTCCCAAGCTTCTCATCGGGTTCTACCAATGCGCGGTCTCTCATGTATTCTCTCCAGAAGAGAGCATGCTCTTTTTTGAAAAAATTGAGACGCAACTTAACCTCTTCCGATTGTTTAATCCATTCAGAATAGGAGTACATCTCGAGACAGTTGAAAAAGAGATCTTTTTTGATGACAAATCTTTGATCATTTTCGGCTCCGAGCATAGATTTGAGCTGAGAAGGAAAAACTACCCTCCCTTTATCATCAATCTTTGCTGAGTATTCGCCAATAAATTTAATCATGAAGATTTCACCCTTTAATAATTTTGTCGTAGGCAAATTTAAAGAAAGTTTTCCACATTCTTACATTTATTTACAATTTTTTCCACAATCTTTTCAACAAAGCTGGAATAATCTTTATATTAGAGGCGATTTAAAAAAATAGTATGAAAAAAGTTTTCTTTCTTTTAGTAGCCTTAGCTCTCACTTCATGTTTCCAAAGGGGAGATAAAATAAAGTTAAACGATGGTAAAACCATAATTCCCGTTGAAGAGGAGGAGATTTATGAATTTGGAATTCCTCTCAATAATTTTGTCTCCAGAGAGGGACAAGTTAAGCGAAATGAGTTCTTTAACAACCTTATGAAAAGTTTAGGGGCCTCCGACGCAGAGATATATGCTCTGACAGTAAACGCCGGGAAGGTTTTTGATTTGAAAAAAATAAGAGCGGGCAACAATTATAAGGCATTTTATTCAAAAGATGACGAATCTGCTCTTGCATATTTTATATATGAAGAGTCAAAAACGAATTATATAGTTTTTAGGATTATTGATTCAATATCTGTAACAACATATGAAAAGGAGATCTCTGCCAGGCTAAAGATTGCCGAGGCAAAAATCTCAAGTTCTTTGTGGCAAGATCTCAAAAATGTGGGTGTTAACCCGTTGCTCGCACTTAAATTATCGGATATTTATGCCTGGACAATCGATTTCTTCGCCCTTCAAAAAGGTGACTCCTTCACAGCAGTTTACGAAGAGCTCTATGTAGGAGATAAAGTGCTGGATATAGGTACAGTATATGCCTCGTTCTTTACTCATGCCGGCAGAGAATATGATGCATATAGGTTTGTTCAGGATGAGATGCCTCAGTATTGGAACCTTAAGGGAGAAAATCTAAAAAAAGCCTTTTTAAAGGCTCCTCTTAGCTTTACCAGGATATCGTCGCGCTTCACATATTCCAGAAAACATCCGGTGACCCGAATCGTCAGGCCTCATACAGGAGTTGATTATGCCGCACCAAGAGGGACCCCAGTATATACTATTGGCGATGGAGTGGTTATTCAGAAAGGATATTCGGGAGCAGGAGGGAATACAGTTAAAATTAAGCACAATTCCGTGTACACCACTGCATATCTGCATCTGCACGGTTATGCAAAAGGCTTGACTGCCGGTAAAAGAGTAAGGCAGGGAGAACTGATTGGTTATGTAGGAAGTACAGGTATGTCAACCGGGCCTCATCTTGATTTTAGAGTATGGAAAAACGGCACGCCAATTGACCCGCTAAAGATGGAATCACCTCCTGCTGACCCAATAAAACCGGCAAACAGAGAGTTGTTCATCCATCAAACCGAAAAGGTGAAATTTTTAAAGGACTCTTTAATCTCCGTTCAATATCTGGATACATTGCTAATGAGACTTAAGAGCGGTTCGTCAAGCCGATAGTAATTTGTCCCGCCTGTGGAGTCGTGTAACATATTCTATTATCTTTGCTCCAAACTATTAAACAATGGCTGACGAGAAGATAATTTTTTCAATGAATGGCGTGGGAAAGATTTTACCCCATAGTAACAGAGTAATTTTAAAGGATATATACCTCTCCTTTTTTTACGGTGCAAAGATCGGTATAATAGGCTTGAACGGTTCCGGTAAATCTACACTTTTAAAGATAATTGCAGGAGTTGAGAAGTCTTATCAGGGCGAGGTTGTATGGTCTCCCGGTTACACTGTAGGATATTTGGAACAGGAGCCGGTTCTTGATGATACAAAAACGGTTATTGATATTGTAAAAGAGGGCGCCCAGGAGATTGTAGATTTGCTAAAAGAGTATGAAGAGGTCAATATGAAATTTACCGGGCCGATGGATGATGATGAGATGAGCAGTCTGATTGAGCGGCAAGGAGAACTGACCGACAGAATAGAGCAGCTTAACGGGTGGGATATAGAATCAAAACTTGAAAGGGCTATGGATGCTTTACAATGCCCCGAGCCGGATGCTCTTGTAAAAAATCTGAGTGGAGGAGAGAAAAGGAGGGTGGCCCTTTGCCGGTTGCTTCTTAAAGAACCGGATGTACTTCTTTTGGATGAGCCGACTAACCACCTTGATGCCGAAAGCGTCCAATGGCTGGAAGCACATCTCCAGCAATACAAAGGGACAGTAATTGCGGTAACTCATGACAGATACTTTTTGGACAATGTGGCCGGATGGATTCTGGAACTTGACAGAGGAGAGGGGATTCCATGGAAAGGGAATTACTCCTCGTGGCTGGATCAAAAATCAATAAGATTGTCGCAAGAGGAGAAGCAGGAAAGTAAAAGGCGTAAGACCTTGGAGAGGGAGCTGGAGTGGGTGAGGATGTCTCCAAAAGCCCGCCATGCCAAATCAAAGGCAAGATTAGGCGCTTACGAAAAGTTACTTAATGAAGACGGCAAGGCAAAAGAGGAGAGGCTGGAGATCTTCATTCCTAATGGCCCAAGATTGGGCAATAAAGTAATAGAAGCCTCGTCGGTATCCAAGTCTTACGGTGAGAGGATGCTTTTCGAGAATCTGAACTTCAAATTACCCCCTGCGGGAATAGTGGGCATTATTGGACCAAACGGGGCAGGGAAGACTACTCTCTTCAGGTTGATTATGGGGATTGAAAGCTGTGATACCGGAGATTTTACCGTTGGAGAAACCGTTAAGATTGCCTATGTAGATCAGCAACACAGAGAGATAGATCCAAATCTCACAGTGTATCAGACCATTTCTCAAAATTCTGAATTTATCAGGTTGGGTAACAGGGAGATCAATGCGAGGGCCTACGTCTCAAGATTTAACTTTTCGGGAGCAGACCAGGAGAAACTTTGCGGAGTGCTCTCAGGAGGTGAAAGGAACAGACTTCACTTAGCGCTTACTTTAAAAGAAGAGGCCAACGTTTTACTCTTGGACGAACCTACCAATGATGTTGACATTAACACTATCCGCGCTCTTGAAGAGGGATTGGAAAACTTTGCAGGATGTGCCGTTATCATCTCACACGACAGATGGTTCCTGGACAGAGTAACAACCCATATCCTGGCCTTTGAGGGAGATTCTCAGGTTTACTTTTTTGAAGGCACTTACTCTGAATATGAAGAAAATAAAAAGAGACGACTGGGTGATATTGAACCTAAGAGATTCAAATACAAACGCTTAATGAAATAACAATTAATCTGAACTTTATACAGTAAGAGAGAATAGCTACTCCGACAGCTCTATCCAGCGATCACTCTTCTTATCAATAAGCACGAGAAGTTCAGAAAATCTGATAGATGCAGGTGTGAGTTCTTCGGAAGAGAGGGAGCCGGAGTTGAGAGCTAATTCAAGCTTTGTTTTCTCTTTTTCAAGTACCTCTATTTCGTTCTCCAGAGCTGTAAGCTCCTCTCTCTCTTTGTAGGTAAGTTTTTTCCTCTGGCCGGAGCCGGATTGGTAGGATCGGGACGAAGTTTTAGAAACGTTTTCTTTCTTTCCCGCGGAGTTGACAGTGGCGTTAAATTCTTTTAAATATTCACGATATTCGCTGTATTTGCCGACATAATCTTTGATTACTCCATTGCCTTCAAAAACAAAAAGATGATCGGCAATCTTATCCAGGAAAAATCTGTCATGTGAAACTATAATGACACAGCCTTTAAAAGAGTCCAGATACTCTTCCAGTACATTAAGACTCATTATATCGAGGTCATTAGTAGGTTCATCTAATATCAGGAAATTGGGATTTCTCATTAAGACCGTCACGAGATATAATCTCCTCTTTTCACCACCGCTTAGTTTCTCTACCTTCATGTTATGCATAGAGTGGGGAAATAAAAACCGTGTGAGAAACTGTGATACAGTGATTGTACTACCATCACCCATGCTTACAACCTCTGCAATATCTCTCACAACATCAATTACTCTGTCATCCTCTTTAAAATTAAGTCCACTTTGCCTGTAGTAACCAAAGAGAACAGTT
>CAYZPF010000059.1:0-14071 GCA_964479995.1 uncultured Muribaculaceae bacterium
AAATACAAAGAGAAAGGCCTTGAAATAGTTGGAGTTACGAATGACAGTAAAGAACCGGCCTGGCTTAAAGCCATTGAAGAGGATAAAAGCAATTGGATACATGTAATTGATGAGTTCCCTGTCAAGAACAGGCCGGCACGAGTAGCTACTCTATACGGAATCAGCTTTCTCCCAAGCTATTTTCTTATTAATCCGGATGGCATAATGATAGGAAAGTTTGAAAAAGCAGATCTCATTAAATACCTTGACGAAATTTTTTAAATATAAATCACCATTGAAACAATGAAAATTTTTAATTTTTTTTCTCTACTGACAATCTTTTTGATCACTGGCTGCACAAGCAGTAACACTACTGATAATTACACTCTTAAAGGAACCGTAAATGGTAAAAATGAAGGGGTGATCTATCTTAGCTCTTTCGATATAAAAACCTTTACTTCCACAACAGATAGCGCACGAATCGTGAATGGTAAATTTACCTTTACCGGTAAGTTGACATCTGCCGAAAGCCGCACACTTTCTGACGGTAATCTGGAAGATCGAAACAATCCGAATATTGTCTCTTTTTTTATTGAACCCGGCAATATGCAAATAGATGTTGAATGGGGTAATTTTAAAAACTACACTCTCAAGGGGTCGAGAACCAACATTGACGCTCTGGCTCTGGAAGAGAAACAGGCCGATTTAACCCGCAGATCAAAGGAGTTAAATGAACTGTACTACAGCGAGACAAAAGATACTGCACAACAGAGCCAAATAAGAAGAGAGTTAAGCCGGATATCTAAAGAGAAAAGCGTTGGAGAAGAGGAGTTTATAAATGCCAATCCCGATTCATACTACTCTGCCCATCTAATAGATATGCGAAAAAGTGAGTATGACTTAGGAAAGATGGAACTGCTATATAATTCATTAAGTAGCAGAGTTAAAGAGTGTGAATGGGCAAAAAATATCTTATCCGAAATTAATCTGTTACAATCAATAGAGCCCGGTAAACCTGCGCCTCTTTTCTCTTCTTTAGATATAAATGGGAATATGCTTTCACTTGCCGATTTCAAAGGTAAGTATGTACTGATAGACTTTTGGGCAAGCTGGTGTGTACCCTGCCGCCAGGGCAATCCTCACCTCAAAGAACTTTGGAATAAATACAACAAACACGGTTTTGAGATAATTTGTATCTCCGATGATGATTCGAAACCCGAAAAATGGAAAGAGGCTGTTGCCAAAGATGGAATTGAAATGTTCCATCATATCTTAAGAGGACTCAAAGTAGGACCTAATTACACATTCGACCGCACCAATGACATCTCTGACCGTTATGCCGTACACTATCTGCCTACTAAATTCCTGATAGACAATGAAGGTAACATATTAGTTTCAAAAATCACAAACGAAGAGTTAGACCAAAAACTACAGGAGATTTTTGGATTTTAATAAAGAATGAGTTCATTATTTTAAATCATCTGTATAAGTAGTACTTTGCAGAGAGTTTCTTAAAACTCTCTGCATCTTTATACCAATACTTTTTGATATCCTCAAAGCGGTTGCGTTGAGAGAAGTTTAAACGAATTTTATCGCTGCCGCCTACCTGATCAAACATACGGAAGCGTCTGGGATCGGCATTATTAAAGACGGCCTTGTTGGGGTAAAGTTCGGCTATTGCTTGCATAACATAAAATTGCACCTCGGAGAGCGGCGCTCTCTTTTTATCTAAAAGATGTATCTGCACACCACTAAGATTTTTGCCTGTCCCCACCGAATAGAATGGCTTTATATGGAGAGGGCGGAAATAGAGGCCGGGTATTGAATAACTGTTAAGACGGTCAGCAAAGGCTCCTGCATCTATCCATTCTGCAGCAAACATCTCAAAAGGAATGGTATATCCTACCCCTACCGAAATATAGTACAGCTCGCCCAAAAGTCCCGAAGCAGGATAGAAAAGTGCAGTCATTGGATTGGGAATATGCGGTGACGGCGCCACCCATTGGAGCCCCGTCTCTTCAAAAAGCATATCTCGCCTCCAACCTTCCATCTGCACAATATGCAGCTTACATTTACCGGAGAGCATTCCCTCTTCATTAAGCATCATTGCCAACTCTCCGCAGGTAAGGCCATAGATATATGGAATCTTGAACTGGCTTACAAACGATATAAAGCCCTCCTCAACAATAGCTCCTTCAACCCGTTCTCCTCCAAGCGGATTTGGCCTGTCCAGAACTACAAATTCAATATCGTTTGCTGCCGCAGCCTCCATTGCAAGTCCCATAGTGCTTATATAAGTATATGAGCGGCAACCTACATCCTGAATATCATACACCAGAATATCAATACCTTCAAGCATCTCTTTGGTGGGTTTTCTTGTAGCTCCGTAAAGGGAGTAAACAGTTATGCCCGTTTTGCTATCAACCATATCCCCTACTCTATCTCCTGCATGAGCATCCCCTCTCACTCCATGCTCCGGACCAAAAAGTGCCACTAAATTAACATTTAGGGCTTCATTTAAAATATCAACAGTGCTTTTCATCTTTCTATCAAATCCGGTTGGGTTGGTAATTAACCCTACTCTCTTCCCCTCCAAGAGTTTAAACTGCTGCTCCTGCAACATATCAATTCCTGTTCTCACCACTTGAGCAGGGGCTGAATGGGCATTTTGTGCAGATAGAGTGCTGCTTTGTAATAAAAAGATAAAGAGTAATCCTAAGGAATAAATTATTCTATAAGTTTTATTTTTCATAATGCTGATTATCAGGCAATTTGTAATTATTCTTGAGGATAGCAGTTACTACAATTGTTGCTAAGCAACTAAGCATTATCCAATAAAAAAAGTTTTTATAACCAAGTAGCTCTTGAATCCAGCCGGCAGCCATTCCGGGGAGCATCATTCCAAGCGCCATAAATGCAGTACATATAGCGTAGTGAGAGGTTTTATGCTCTCCTTCAGAGAAATAGATCATAAACAGCATATAGGCCACAAAACCAAACCCATATCCAACCTGCTCAATAAAAACGGACAAGTTGACAACAAACATGTTTTCCGGCTGAAAAATACTTAAATAGAGATATGCCAAATTTGGAAGTGTGATGCTCCAGGTCATAGGCCACAACCATCTCTTGAGCCCTCCTTTAGAGGCAACTACTCCGCCTATAATTCCTCCAATAGTCAATCCTATGATTCCCATTGTTCCATAAACAAAACCTACCTGACCAGTTGACAATCCTAATCCCCCTACCTCTCTTGCATCTAACAAAAAGGGCTGTATCAATTTTACAAGTTGTGCCTCAGAAAAGCGGAAAAGGAGTAAAAAGGCTATAGCTACTCCAATATGCTCTTTTCGAAAAAAGGAGGCAAATGTGGCAAAGAACTCCTTGAAAATATTACGAGCAGTAACCTCTCCGGCAGCTCTGTCATCGGCAGGCTTGGGTAAGACAAATTTGTGATAGAGCATAATGGCAATAAAAAATCCGGCTAAAATAAAAAAGGTAATTGACCAGGCAAATGGAATATTGCCTTCGGCAGAGCTCTCCAATGCACCAGCCAGAATAATCAATACTCCCTGTCCTGCAATGGTGGCAATTCTGTAAAAAGTACTTCGTATTCCAATAAACATTGCCTGCTTATTAGGGTCAAGGGCAAGCATATAGAATCCGTCTGCAGCAATATCGTGTGTTGCAGAGCTAAAAGCTACCAACCAAAAGAGGGCAAGAGTCCATTGGAAAAAGGAAGAGGCAGGTATAAAAAAAGCTACTCCGGCAAGTCCCGCCCCTACAAAAAGCTGCATAGTTACAATCCACCATCTTTTAGTTTTAAGCAGGTCTACAAAAGGGCTCCAAAAGGGCTTAATCACCCATGGCAGATAAAGCCAACTTGTGTATAGAGCGATATCGGTATTTGAAATACCAAGCCTCTTATACATTATTACAGAGATGGTCATCACCGCCACATAGGGCAATCCTTGTGCAAAGTAGAGTGATGGGATCCATGCCCACGGAGAAATCCTTTGATTATCCATAAAATTTATATTTTTCTTTATGCCATTTTACTTAATACCTGCTCTCTAAAGATGCTCCCACATAGTAGTGGGACAGAATCTCTTTAAATGAGAAACCCTTTTCACCCATCACGGCAGCACCAATCTGACAAAGACCCACTCCGTGTCCCCATCCTGCTCCATGCAAAATAAACTTTTCACATTTACCTTCTGCTCCAAACTCCCTCTCTATTACAAAGGCAGAACTGTATAGATGAGATTCCGAAAGTGTTCTCCTTATCTCCAACTCTTTTCCAATTATACAAATCCTTTTAGAACCCACTATTTTTAACTTGATAATTCTGCCGGAAGCTCCCCGCTCAACGGGTATCAAGTCAATTATGATACCGTAATCAATGCCCGATCTCTTAAAAATTAACTGAGAAAGCTCCTCTGCCCGATACTCTACTCTCCATCTGTAAAAATTAACCGTTTCTCGGTCATAATTGTTAAGTACCTGTGAAAGAATATCTTTATCACAACTATTGCAAAATGATTCGGGAGAGGAGAGAATCCACCTCTTTGCATTCTCCTCCAAAGTAAGATTGGGATAAGGGGTAAATTCAGATTGTTGAATCAGGTCAGATTTTAGTGAAATATCTCTTTTAGCTACAAGATAAGGATGTTCTTGCTCTTCCCAGCAGCTTTCAAAACGTTCCAACATTCCCCCACAACATTTGGAGTATCGGGCGTCGCAAATCTCACCATTATAGGTTAACAGAACTCCTCTTGTACTCTCAACTGCCTCCGATGCCAATGTCGTAGAAGCTCGTGTAATCCCTTGATAACGCTGACAATGATCGTCGGCGCATATATCAAAGTTGAGATGATCTCCTCCATCATACCATTTTATATACTCTTCTACACACCCTTCACTATTATATCTTTTCTCCAAATGAACAACCTCCCTGTTATCCACAGCTTTCTGCCGTTTCTCAATTTGTGCAAAAAGCCAGGAGCGGGATATTACCGAATGTGCTTTTAAGAGCTCTAAAGAGGCAGTCGCACTCATTTCAGATGAGATTACAGATATCAAATACTCCTCTACATCAACAAGATTAACAGCTGTAATCTTATCTCCCTCTATTATAAGTTTAAGAGAGCCTCTAAATGTTTGATCTTCTCTTCTTTCCCAATGAAAACCTACACCTATGATAACCTCTTTAAGGGTAAATGAAGCTTCATTCGATTTTAAAGCTGTGGTTAAAGGAAGAAACTCCAATTGATCATAAAGCCCACCTTTCCAAAGGATTTTATCATCCTGTAATAAAACTCTCTGCTCGCCGCTATATTCAATTCCCTCACAAACAAAAGTGCTATTCAATACAAAATCAATAGTAAAGGCAGAGAGTATCCCTACGCTTACCAACGGCACACCACTATTTTGCTCTACACTCTTCATAATTCACTTTTTAAAAGCGATATAATCTTTTGACTCTCCTCCTCTCCTAAACACACCTCATTAAAGATCTCTTTGATCAATTCTCCATTGACCTTGTCAAAATCACTCTCCAGAGGAGTTATCAATACTCCTCCCAAATCAACAGCTCCCGGACTTATCAGCATCTTTGCCTCTCCTTGTGCATAGTAATGCGATGGGCGATGTTTTTCCCGCATAAAAATTAGTGTAACAATTTTATCATGAGAGTTTTGTTCATTAAGTTCTTTTGTTTTTTCATTAGTCTCTGAACGACCGGAAAGTTCACTTTCAAACCATGTTATAATATTGATCATCGGCTCAATTTGCCTCTCTTTAACGGGTAAAAGAGTAAAAATTCTCTCAAGTAGCAAAGAATTTTCATTAAGAGATGAAGATTCAACAGCAAGTACACCTTGCAGATAATTTGTAATGTATGAGACTGTGGAAAAATTGTCTTTAAAAATAGATTTTTTGGTTGTGGCGGGGAAAAAAATCTCAATTGGTAAAAATCCTCTACTCCCTGCCTGAAAATGAAAGTGGTCGGGTGCAGATGCGCCGCTATTTGGTCCGTTGTAAAAGAAGGTGTATTCCGGGAATTTAGCAGCTAAAGTTATTAAATCTGAAAAACGTCCGCCAATCAGCTGGCTGGTGTGTAACAGGGTAGGTATTGTAAGATGTCGGGAAAATATGGGATACGGATTTATAACTATTATATACTCTCTGTCAATATCCTCCTCATCTCCAAATAGGATACCGCTCTGCTCTGCAGGCATGTTTTCTCTGCAGAGAAAGCAACTCCTCCCTCTTATTGATTCTTTATCAATTTTTGCACCGGATGATCTAATTCTTGCAGGGTTAAACTGAACTTTAAATAAAAACTCATCAGTAACTACCTCTTTTATTAATATCTCATCTAAAGCTTTATAATTATCTCTTGCCAACTTCCATTGAGAGAGTTGATTGTTAAAAAGCTCATCTATAGACCGGGAGTTTAACATTATGTAGCTTTATTGGATTGTTCTTTATTGAGCGCAATTCTTGCTTTAAGTTCCCAAGTGCGTATTCTATCTTTGTAACTGTTATGCCTGTTCATTTTTACAACATCCAATGCAGCATCGGTATTGCCCTCCCATCTGCGGCAATGGTAGAGAACATCATAAATACGGCCTATTTGATAGTGACGGGAGATGGCGAGTCCCAAAGCGTAATCCTCTCCATAGCTTGTGTTTGGCAGCTTAATCTCTCTTAAAACAGGAGTGTAAAATGCGCGTGGTGCACCCAGGCCATTAATCCGCAGTGCATTGTTACGGCCATTATCGGGTGTCCACTCTTTGTGGTCGATAATACCGGGGGCTATCATCTCCATATTAAAATTTGTCATCATATAGGTGCCCACAACCATTGCACAATTTTGCTCATAAAAGGCAAAAACAATCTTCTCAAGAGAGTCTTCATCACTGTAAATATCGTCGCTATCCAACTGTATAGTAAATTTTCCACATTGGGGATGGTCAACTCCATAGTTCCAACAACCGCCTATTCCTAAATCATCCCTATCGGGTATCAAATGGATAAGACGGGGGTCATTGCAATATTTTTGAATAACATCATAAGTTCCGTCGGTTGAGTGGTTGTCAACAATAATAAGATTAAAAGAGAAGGTGGTCTTTTGCGTTAAAACCGATTTTATTGCATCTTCAATTGTCTTTATTCTGTTATAAACAGGTATTATCACCGTTGCCTCTACCTCAAACTCCCCTTTATTAAACTCTATATTTTTGAAATCCGGCTTGAGATATCCTCCTATCTCCTTTAAATAGACGGTACATGCAGCTTCCATCTCAATTTGTACAGCCCTGTTTTTAGGATCTACATAATCAAAAATCTTCTCACCGCTCTTGCGACTATCTTGCTCAACCTCTGTATAGAGTAATTCGTTTATATGTACAAACTCACCTATTTGGAAGGCTTTGAGGCGTAAATCATAAAATCCGGCAAATTTATACTCAATATCCATTTTGGATGCTGCCTCTTTGAGTACTTTGGAATCATAGAAGAGTAACGAACCAAAATCAAAATCGTCTCTCAAGCTCCCCTCTTGGTATGTTATTACCGGATGCTCTTTTTTAACACCTTCAACAACCTTATAATGATTGGAGTAGAGCATTACTGCCGATGTATCAGAGGCAATCTTTACAAATCTCTCCAAAGCAAAATATCTCATTGTGATGGTATTATTGTTGGAACAGATGAGTGAGAAGCGGGTATCAGACTTTGAAGCTATCTTCTTAATTGCAGATGTACTATGAAGCGAGTCTATCAGGAGAGTTTCACACCCTTCCGGTATCCCTGCCTTGGCGTTGGCTGTCAATATAAATATTCTATTAATGCACGGGGAATGTTTAAGAGTTATAACGCTCTGTTCCACTTGCTCTTTATCTGCATAAGGGATAAAGCAATTTATAGATTTTAACATATATTCCTGTTAGATTACTAATCTACTAAGATATTCATAAGTGCTCTAATGAGCAAAAAAAGAGAGATTCTAATTTAAAAAATGTAATTTTGCCGCTTGCTAAAGAGTGTCAAATGCAACGTTATGATTTTCTTATTGCCGGAAGCGGGCTTGCGGGGCTATATGCAGCTTACGTAGCTTCAAAATATGGGAGCGTAGCAATCGTAACCAAATGCAAGGTATCTGATAGCAACACCTATTACGCCCAAGGAGGAATAGCATCTGTAATAGATATTGACGATTCCCCGCAACTACACTCCGATGATACAATCACGGCAGGCAGAGGATTATGCAATCCTGATGCAGTCGCTGTACTGGTAAATGAATCTCCCGTAAGGATTAAGGAGCTGATAGATGAAGGAATGCTGTTTGACCTGTCGGAAGGTGGTAGCCTGGCATTGGGATTAGAGGGAGGACATCGTAAAAGAAGGGTGCTCCATGCAGGAGGCGATATCACCGGACAAAGGCTTTCTGAGTTCATGACAGAGCAGATATTGAACAATCCTAAGATCTCTCTCTTTGAAAACCACGAGGTTTTGGAGCTGATTTTATCTGGGGATGAGTATGGGGCTCTAAGCAGATGTATCGGTTTAAAAGTTTGGAATTCAGAGATCTCTTCTCAGGAAAACTTCTATGGAGCGAGTACTATTTTAGCACTTGGCGGTGCAGCGGCAATATATTCACGCACAACCAATCCCAATACCTCTCTGGGAAACGGAATTGCAATCTGTTACAAGGCGGGATGCCAGATATCCGATTTGGAATTTATCCAGTTTCATCCAACATCTCTATATACAGAGAGCAACAAAACCTACCTCATAAGCGAAGCTGTTCGCGGAGAGGGAGCCTATCTCCTCAACAGTAAGGGTGAGAGATTTATGAAAGATATCCACCCTTTGGCCGAGCTTGCTCCAAGAGATATTGTGGCACAGGCAATTGACCGTGAAATTAAACTGGCAAAAGGGAACCCTCCCTATGTTAATCTCTCATTGCAACATTTAGATTCTACAAAAATCATAAATCGTTTTCCACATATCTACCAAAGATGCGGCGAATTGGGAATCGATATGACAGATAAGATACCGGTTGCTCCCGCAGCTCACTATATGGTGGGGGGAGTAAAATGCGATATTAACGGCAAAACCAATGTGGATAATCTTTACGTTTGCGGGGAGTTGGCTTCTACCGGAATCATGGGAGCCAACAGGTTAGCCTCAAATTCTTTAGCCGAGTGTCTCGTGTTCGGATACCGGGCAGTAATGAGTTCAAAAGAGTTACTGGGTGAACAAAACAAATGGCTAAATAAAACAGAGCCCAATTATTACATAGAGCCTCAAAAAGAGAAGCTCTATTTAAAAATCAAAAATGAACTGGCCGATATAATGAGCCGTTATGCAGGGATAGTGCGTAACAGGGGAGCTCTCGAACAGGCTTTACAGAAGATAGAAAAACTTAACCCTATAAAAGAGAGTCCTAATCTTCATAGGACTGAATATTACACAAATGCCGCTTTAAATTTACTTACAGTTGCAGAGCTTATTGTCCAGGGAGCACTCTTTCGCGAGGAGAGCAGAGGCGGACACTTTAGAGAGGATTTCCCAAAGGAGGACAATTTCAATCTCTATCATACGGTTCAACAAAGGGGTAAAAAAATTGGGAATCTTACAGCAAACTGGTATAAAGAAGAGGTAAAACAAGAAAGCATTGGTGCTTCAAATAAAAGATATAAAAGTAAAATGGATCAAAATTCACTTATTGGAAAGATTATTGATTTGGCCATTGAAGAGGATATTGCCACAGGTGACGTAACCACCAACTCTTTAATTCCCGGCCAAAGTAAGGCTACTGCACAATTTAAGATGAAAGCAGATGGCGTAATTAGCGGAATAGCTATTATTAGAACTGTTTTTGAAAGATTTGATAAAGAGCTTATCTGGAGAGCTATGGTTAAAGAGGGAGCCACAGTTAAAAGAGGAGATATCATTCTGGAGGTAGAGGGGAATTATAGAGCGCTTCTCTCTCTTGAAAGAATTTCACTCAATATTTTGCAGAGGATGTCCGGAATAGCAACTGCAACTAAACAATTTGTAGATGAGATAGAAGGGGCCAAGACTAAAATATTAGATACGCGTAAAACAGCTCCCGGATTAAGGATTTTAGATAAAATGGCTGTAGCTGCAGGGGGAGGCGAAAATCACAGAATGGGACTTTATGATATGGTTCTCATTAAAGATAACCATATAAAAGTTGCAGGTGGAATAACCGCAGCAGTAGAACAAATACGCAAGAATATTGGTAGTGGTATGAAAATTGAAGTTGAAGCCACCTCTCTTAAAGAGGTGGAAGAGGCTGTAAATTGCGGTGTAGATATTATTATGTTAGATAATATGGAGAATGAGACAATGAAAAGAGCCGTTGAACTGATCAATGGCAGGGCAGAGACAGAAGCCTCCGGAAATATGAGTTTGGGGAGGGTTAAGGAGATCTCCCGCCTTGGAGTTGATTACATAAGCGTCGGAGCTCTTACACATTCGGTTACAGCGCTCGATATAAGTATGAACATTAAAGTCTTATCATAATTATTGGATAGAAATAGAGGTTAAGATGGAAAAAGAGAGATTGATATCCGAAATAAATCGTCTTAGAAAAGAGAAGGATGCAGTAATCCTTGCACACTATTATACCCATCCAGATATTCAGGATCTTGCAGATTATGTAGGCGACTCATTGGGACTATCTCAAATGGCAGCCAAAACAGATGCAAAGATTATCCTCTTTTGCGGAGTAAAGTTTATGGCAGAGACCGCCTCAATCATTGCCCCCGACAAAAAGGTGCTTATACCCGATCCAACTGCCGGCTGTTCTTTGGCAGAGAGTATTGAAAACTCCGATATTATTGCCTGGAAAGAGAAAAATCCCGGCGGGATTGTTGTCTCTTATGTTAATACCACAGCCGAGGTTAAAGCTCACACCGACATCTGTTGTACATCTGCTAACGCTGTAAATGTGATCGACAGCATCCCAAAGGAGAAGAAGATATTTTTTATCCCCGATAAAAACCTCTCTTCGTACATAAAATTAAAAAGTCCTAAGAATATTGATATATGGCAAGGTAACTGCCACGTACATGAGAGCTACACCACAGAGTTGGTTCTCGAACTTCAGAATAGATATCCCGATGCAGAACTGCTTGTCCACCCCGAAAGCAATTGTTCTCACGATCCTCTCATCTGCAACAGGCCAAATGCCTACATCCTCTCAACAACAGGGATGATAAACCGGGCAAAAACATCACCTGCAAAACAATTCATTGTGGTAACCGAACCCGGCGTAATGCATAAAATGCAGCAGCTAAATCCCGGAAAAGAGTTTATATCAGTAGCTCCATCAAATGAGTGTGAGCATATGAAGAAAAATACCTTAGAGAAGATGTATATTACCCTAAAAGACGAAATAAACGAAATAAAAGTTCCGGCAGAAATAAGAGAAAAAGCATACCCCTCAATCGAGAGGATGCTTAATCTCTAAAGATTTTTACCAACTGTACATAAACATTAGCTGGATTCTATTGGCGCTCTTCTCAATAGAGTTCATGTTTATCCTGCGGCCGTGGATGAACTCCCCGGCAATTGTCAGGTTCTTTACTCCAATCCAAAATAGGGAGGCAGAGAAATAGTTACCTCTAAAAAATTCATTATCTGAATAATACTCTTTTTTATTTGTTAAAGAGGCCACAGAAAAGCTCGAGGTAGCATAAAGGCTCTTATTGAAATTGGCTCTTGCAGCTACAGATACGCCAAACATAGGCAATGCATGCACTGTGTTATCTGAATCATTATAAATAAGATCCAGGTTTAATGCTGCGAGATCATTAATGTATCTGGCTATTCCTTTGCCATAGATGCCTTGACCCATCAAAGTAACCCTGTTACAAAAATTGAGAGAACCGCTCACCTGACCCCCGATTCCGTACATTGTTTTAATTTTCTGAGTAGGATTATCACCATAATCCATCGCTCTTAACAGTCCTGTAACCTTTAAATGAGCTCTCTCCCCTTTTAGCATAAGGTAAAGAGGGATATCGGGGAATCTTTGGTTTACACTCCCTACCTGTGCAGATGTTGTCATTTTTACTTTTGGAAACTCAAATGAAATACCCATGCTCACTTTATCGGTAAAATTGCTTTTATATCCAATAAGTGGAACACGGTAAAAAGTACGCGAATTGACGCCCTGAACATCAATTGTGGGAGCGTTGGCCGCTAAATCTACCATGTTGCTCCAGGTTTGACCAAATGTAAAGCCCTTAAAAGAGAGGTAAGCGTGTCTTAATCTTAAAACATCACTTGCGCCCCTAAAATCCATCTCCACAAAAAATTCAACCTTACCTAGCAGATCTGTTTTTTGAACAACCTTCATATTCAGCCTTGTAGCCGAAGCATCCATGCTCAATCGTGATAATTTATCCCACTCATTGCTCATTGTAGAGTTGATAAAATCATATGAGGGAACTGTTCCTTTATAGTCTGCAAAGGTTACGAAGCGGACGAATCCTCCAAATTTTAACGAGGTGTTGCCTGTTTCATAAGTAAATGGGACTCTCTCCCCATCCTCTTTCTTTGTATTACCGGAGGCTGGTTCTGCATATGCAAATACAAAGATTAAATTAACAAGCAGTAGTAATAAAAAATTTTTCATAACTATATTTCAAGACAGGTTTTCGATACAAAATAAAGTCAATTAGAGCAACTTTCAAAATTTGAAAAAGGTTTTTTATTGGCAAGGTTATTGCGGCAAATTTGTTGTAAGAGGGTTTTGTAATTTATCGAAATAAGGAGTAGCCAACAAATTGTATAGATATATTATAACCAAATTATTAAAAGAGAAGAGATGAAAAAAATATTTGAAATCGGATTTTTGACTATTATCATGGTCTTAATCTTCTCTTGTGGAGTAACCCGAAGAGAAGTTAAAGATTTTCCAACAGGCAGAATGGTTATAAAAGACACCTCGGCCGTTAAAGATTCCACCGAGTATGAACTTATAGTTTTCGACCCGGGTTTTGATTACTGGTTAGCCAGTAAAAGTTTTTATAAACATATGTATAGCAATGAGTATCTGCAGTCAATTAATTATCAGTATGCTATCGAATGGAACAGGCGCTACTCTTCCGGAGACCGATCAATTGAGAGTTATATAGATTACAACCCCTCCACCAAGTACGACTTTGAATTCAACTACAAACTCTTCATGTATTTCCTTTATTTTGAAGAGAGCAACAAGGTGACCCTTATTCCCGGAATGAGACGACGGTTTTAGAAGAGTGGTAAGTTTCACTTAAGTTCACACATGAATAGCCAAGTGCAAGATTCTTATTCAATCTATAGTATTCGATTACTCTGGCAGAGTTTTTTATACCCCTTGATTATCAGTATTTTAATTTTTTATCTTATAATAACAGGTTTTAATAGTAAAAAATTTACTATATCTTTGCTTAGCTGACTATAAACTATAAACTATAAATAAAAATCTACTTCAAAGACTTTGAATATGCAACCTTTCCTCTATTCCCGGTTGCAAATGTCGGATAATTTTAATAAACAGCGTACTATAATATGAAATAGTTATTTATAATATTATACCTAAGAATTTTTCGATTACCAAATTAATAATTGAGACAGCAGAGAACACATATAACATATAATATTTACCCTAATGAGGAATCGCTGATAAAGGCTCTTAGAAACGGAGAGAAGAATGCCTTTATATCTATTTTCAATTCATATTATAAAGATCTTTGCTTATATGCACTAAGGATTCTCAATGATGAAAATGATGCCCAGGATTGCGTTCAGTCACTTTTTTGTCATATTTGGGACATCCGTCAAAAATTGGAAATCCGGATCTCTTTAAAATTATATCTTTACCGGTCGGTGTATTATAAATCCATATCAATTTTAAGGAGTAAAAAATCATTTGTCAATATTTACGAAAAGCAAGGGTTGCTTGATTTATATTTATCAAATATTATTCAAACTCCGGAAGCTGAGTTAAGGTTAATTAGTCGAGCCTTAAAAAGCCCATTTTCGTTTAGTTTGAAAAATTATATCC
>CAYZPF010000060.1:0-13656 GCA_964479995.1 uncultured Muribaculaceae bacterium
TTCTTGTGTGAATGGTTTCTCCCGCGAAGGCATCTTCTGAATCAATTATCTCAACTTCAATGCGATATGCCTCGATATCTAATTCAGGTGACTTAATAAACTGTATCTGAGCTAAGCCTGTTATATTTCCTTTGTGTAAAACTTGATTTTCAGGAATAGAATACATATTAGCAGGGGCTGTTGTTCCTTCTGATACTACCTTAAGTTTGTAATTAATATCCTTATCTTCCATTCTACCTAGTAATTTAACTTCAAGAGGATAATTAATAGTTGTTTGATTTGGAAAGAACACAAATGTAAGAGTTGTAGAATCTTTATAAGCATCAACAAATTGCACATATTTTTGCTCACCAAAAGTTTCTAATTGTACTTGTTCACAAGAGATAACTAGGAAAAGAGATATTATTATATATAAATATTTTTTCATTTTCACTGTGTTAATTAGATTAAAAAATTTCTTCATTGGAAGGTAATGGGAATATGTAATTATCTTTCATTGCAATGTTTTGATAACCAATCTTGATTGCTGGTTCGTTTAAACGTTTATATATATAAAAAGTCTGTCCTTCTGTCATAAACTCTTTTCTGTATTCCCAAATCAATTCTTCTTTAAATAACGCTGCTGTTAAAGCGTCAACTTTCCGTTTAGCACCACGAGCATTTCTAACTTCATTTAATACTTTTTGCGCTTCTGTTATATTGCCTTCTAAATAAAGACATTCGCTAAGAATATAGTAGATCTCAGATAATCTTATAATAGGTAATATCGTGTATTGACATTTTACATTAGCTGTTGTTAAAGCCCCTGTATTTACCCATTTCTGAGATATTTCTTTATTTTCTGCATCTAGCACAATAAGCTTTTTTCGCGCATCATCATTATCATCCCAGTTTGCATAGTTAAAAACATTCATATTCAACCTCATGTAAGCTTTTGGTGAGAGTTTGAAATTTTCAATATTGGCTAATAACTGATTGTCGTACACCCCGAAAAGGATATCATCATACAGTTTAATAAAATTGCTTGCTGCTGCCGTTGCCCCAATATTAGTCGTTGGTGTAAATTTAAACCAAGGAGAAGAACCCCATTCATGTTTACCCGCGGGTCCGAAAGTATCATAGATATAAGCAGAGTATTCTTTAGCCTTTTCCGTTTTGCCTGCATATAAGTTCACTCTCGCTAACAAACCGTTGATTGCAACAAAATTTAAACGTTTTACCCTAGAACCAAAAAATTCTCCTATTTTAGGAATATAAAGATAAGATGTCTTAAAACGACGTGCTAGATTACTTAAATAAGTATGATGATCTCCAGTGGTATCCCATTGCATTACTAAATCTTTAGCTCTTTCCAAATCAGCAATTACTTTATCAAGTACTTCTGTAGTTGATAGTTTTGGAGAATAATAAGATGGAAATTCCGCGAAATAAGGAATATAAGGATCATTATTTTGAGTTGAAGGTGCAGGAGCAAATAGACGTAAAATGTCAAAATGCAACATACCTCGCAGGGCCAGAGCTTCTCCTAATATCAAATTCTTTTCTTCAATGCCCTCCGGGAAAAAATCTCCTCTCTTTTTTTCAACTTCTTGAATAAGTTTATTGCAATTCGCAATGGCATTATAGGCAGTGCTCCATATATCTTGAACAATTGCTTTTGTTGTACTCCGGGAATAATCATATAGCTGCATATATTGATAGGTGCTACTAGTGCCCGTACTTCCACTAATATAATCTTGTCCGATAACGCTTGCCGTTCCCCAAGTCATTTCTCGTCCGTATAGTTTACCAGATGCGATGGAGTGATAGATCCCATTTAGAGAATTATGGAAACCTTCGTAAGTGCTGAACAGCTTAGTGTCGTCCACTTTATTACTTGGTTCTATATCTAACCATTTATTACACCCGGGAAGTAATAATGAGAATAATAAGTTTATTATTAAATATTTATTTTTCATAATTATACTGTTTGTTTTAAAAACTTGCGTTTAAAGTAATATTATATGTTCTGGCAAAGGGATAACTTGTTCCTCTTTCTTGTCTTACGTTAGTAATTTTTATTACATCTTTTGTGTTAAGTTGTAAACGTAACATGCTGATGCCAAGAGGTGAGATTAATTTTTTATTAAAAGTATATCCAATTGTCAACGAGTTGAAATTTACACCATTATATGTTTGAATGAAGCGTGAAGTTGGACGTGTTACGATATCTTGATCTGCAATATCTCTCAGCCTAGATAATCTCCAGGTTTTTGCCATCTTTCTGTTAATACACGTTTGTCGACATTTGTTTCCCAAATATTTATATTTTCAACACGATTAACTAAAGTTTGATTGTATTCGTCTCCTCCATATTCGAACAAAAAGGATGTAAACAGAGAAAAGTTTTTCCATTGTACATTCAGCCCAAACGCACCTTGTGCTAAAGGTTCGCTATTGCCGATAATAACTTGATCGGAAGAACTCCAGGTAGAAGTTATAGTACCATCAGGTTTCACAAACAATTCTTGACCATCAGTAGGATTAATACCTAATGATTTCATCCCCCAAATTGAAGTCAATGATCCTCCTTCGGCGTATTTCATTAAGGGCTTGGAAAACGTCACATTTTTAGAATTAGCAACAGAACGCGCATAATTAGCAAATTCTGCATCCACTAACTCATTATAAGCTTTCAAGGATTCAGATATTTTTAATATCTCATTTTTATTGTGTGCTAAGTTTGCATATAATGAAACAAACAGATCTCTCTTTTTTATTACATCTAATTTCATGTCTAGCTCCACACCTTTGTTAACGACTTCTCCCATATTATCTTTATAATAGGTAAATCCGGTAGATGAAGGTATTGTAACATCTGTGATTAAATCAACTGTTTTCTTGTAATATAAAGTTCCTTTTATAACGTATCGGTTTTCTAAAAATCCCACTTCCAATCCTAAATCATTGATATTGGTTCGTTCCCACTTTAGATTATTATTTCCTAGATATGTTAACAACACGCCATTTCCGGTATCGTACCAATATTCAAGTATATCATAACTTTGTTTTGCTGCATAAGCCGGAAAATTCGTTTTCCCGGTTTGTCCATAAGTTGTTCTTAATTTCAATAAACTTAAATACTCACTATTAATAAAAGAATAATTGTGAATATTGATACCTACTCCGGTGGACCAGAAAGGAGCATATTTTTTTTCTAAACCAAAATCAGAAGACCCATCTACACGAAAAGAAGCGTCTAACAAATAGATATCATCATATGTGTAGTTAATTAATGCGAAAGATCCAAAGAGTCGTCCTGTGTTATCACTGAACGAAGGTTTTCCCACGATTTCCCCGGCAAATTGAGGTGAATATAAGCTTCCGGAAGGAAACCCATTATATTTTGCATATTTATCATCAGTTTTTGTTTCTTTCGCATTAATACCTATGGAAAGATTCATGTGATGTTTATTTATTGATTTCAGATAATTTAAGAAGACATTTGTGTTCCAGCTTAATCTGGTGGATTCATTTTGTGTCAATTCTCCCTTTAATATATCAACTTTGCCCGAATAAATTGCCGATTTAGGATCTATAAACTTCTCTCTATTTGAATCATATTTCAGAATCGCAAATTGTCCTTTCAATTGTAGATTATCTAATATATGCCAGTCCAATGATAAGTTATTGGAAACTTCTGAATATCCATTTTTGCTGAAATTGTTTGTTTTTAAAGCTTCATATAATGGATTAGTACCACTTTTGACATGCCAATAAGGAAAAGATGGCACAAGTTCTCCGTTATCGTCATAAGGAGCAGAATAGGGTAAAATTATGGCGTAATCACTAAAGTTCCCATAAGGAGAATCAACAGCTTTCATATTGAAAAAGCTTATTTGATTTTTAACTCTTAAATTTTTCAACCTATAGCCTAAATCCAGAGCAACTCCAAATCTATTACGAGAAGAGCCTTTCATAACTCCATTTTGCAAATCAAATTTCAGATTAACTCCTAAACGGAGTGCGTCACTACCCCCTTCAAGATATAAATTGTGCATGTGATTAAACTCATTCTGGAGTGGCTGTGCTAACCAATCTGTATCTACGCCTCGATTCACAGCTGATAATTTTGTCATATATTCTTTGTGAAGATTTCTCTTTTCAACTTCTGTTTGCCCAATAAACGCTCCAGAAAGAACTTCTGCTTCTAATTTTTCCCTGGCATTTGTAAGATCATAATCGGATAAATCAGGAGTTGTCAACGATGAGACAAAGCTGTAATTTAATCTTATTTTTCCCGTTTCCGGAGAGATTGTTTCAATTACAATAACTCCATTTGCTGCTCGAGATCCGTAAATAGCTGTAGCAGCAGCATCTTTCAATATTGTTAGTTTAGCAATACGATTTGGATCAAAATCATATACTTTTTCTACACTAACCTCAAATCCATCCATGATAAATACAGGGATATTTGGATTGTTCTGCAATGCAGCTTGTGAGATTTCCTGAGTATCTAACTCTTTAACACCAATTCCTGAACGGCCTCTTATATAAAATTCGGGGAGTGTATTTGGATCCGACCCCATAACATTGTTTTTTATTAAACGGAAAGAGGGATCAAAAACCTGAAGGGCGTCAATCATGTTCCGAGGAGCAACTTTAAGAATATCTTCTTTGTCAACTTGGGTGGATGAGCCAGTAAAACTTGATCTTCTAATATTTGCGTAACCAGTAACTACAAGATCGCCTATTTCAAGTGCTTCTTCTATCATTACAATTTTTAAATTTTCCCATACGCCACCTACATCTTTAGGTTTTATTTGTATATATTGTGTTTTCATCCCCATAAATGAAAAAACAAGCGTGAAAGGATCTTTTATAGAAACTTTCAATTTAAAACTCCCATCCAAATCAGAAATTGTTCCAGTAGTGGTACCTCTAATTAATATGGAAACTCCTGGTACGCCTAATCCCTTTTCATCTAAGATTTTACCTGTAATTACTTTTTCTTCTTGTGATTCTGTTGGAGAGATTTTTGCAGGTGTAATTATTATGGTGTTATCGACGATACGATACGATAAGTTAGACCCTTTGAGTAAGACATGAAGAGCATCCTCCAATTTAAGCGAAGTAAAATCGACATCTTTTTTGATGTTATTGACTTGTTCCACATTGAATAAAAATGTGTACCCTGTCTGCTTCTCAATTTCTTCAGCCATCTTCGGAAACGAAGCGTTTTTCATTTTTAAAGAGACATGTTGTGAGAATCCTTTAAATGGAAGTTGAAGTGACATACAAAGCATTAATAGACTTAATAATTTAATTGTCCAATACGTTTTGATTAATTTTCTTTTTTTCATAGATTTGCAATTGATTTTTATAATATAATTATCATTTATGGGGAGCAACAAGTGTGGTGTTATTTGTTGCTCTCCTCTTGTTCCGATATGTATATGTTATTCTCTTTTATAGTGAATTGTGCAACTCCTGTCATTTCAAATAGTTCCTTAACCTTGTTGAAGTCTGAATATCTCTCAATATTTCCGATGTATGTAGCCTTTTTTACCTTTTCGCTATCAAAAAACACATTAATATCATACCAACGCTTTAAAGTATTCATTATTTCTTCAAGTGTTTGATTTTCAAATACGAATCGCCCTTCTTTCCAACTTGTATATAACTGTACATTTACAGTCTGTTTACTTAATGAGTTTGTTTCAATATCTAAAATCCCTTGTTCAGAAGGGTATAAAAGTAGTTTCTCGGTTCCTTTTTGAATTTCCACTTTTCCTTCTACTAGAGTTATTAGAAATGACTGCTCATCTGAGTACGCTCGTATATTGAACGATGTACCTAATACTTTCATCGACATATTATTTAGCATGGTTATAATAAACGGAACAGCTTTGTTTTCTTTTACCTTAAAATAAGCTTCTCCTTCTAACCATACTCTACGCTCTTCCCCCTCAAAAACTACCGGATACCGTAAACGGCTCTCTGAGTTAAGCCATACGCGAGTACTATCCGACAAAACAATCTGATATTCCCCTTTTCTAGGTATATCCAGTAAATGGCAAGGCATGTCCTCCTTGCAACTACCAGTAGATAAATAAGATAAGCAAGCAGATGTGTTTTTTACCTGAATGCCTTTTGCATATAGAAGAGTATCAGACTCTCCTTTGCCAAGAAGTATTTGCTTTCCATCTTCAAGAGTTAAAACCGCGCTACTCTCTCCAGGCTCTATGAGTGGAGTGAGGATTCCTATGGAGTCAGTACTAATATTCAATAGAATTTGTGAGAACCAGAATATTAAAATAACTGCTGCTGCACTACTAAAACCTATCAATAGTTTACGTCGGAGAAGAAATCGCCTTTTTCGCTTTATAAATTGGCGATAAGCACCTTTTTTATCACACAATATCTCGGAAATAAGGTGACTATCAAGAAAATAATTATTTGAAAAATAATTTAGAAGGTAATTATTCTCAGGAGTCGCCTCTTTCCATGAATTCAGTAATATAATTTCATCAGAAGTTGCTTCTCCTCTTAAATAACGAACTATAATTTGAGATAATTTAAAAATAAACGCTTCGTTCATTGAGAGTGTTTTATTTTAAAAACGTTTTACTCTCTTTAAAGTGTCATTTTTTTAATTTAAATAAAAAAGGACTAGCAAATACAGAAGATTTTTTAATTTGCTTTTTAATAATTTTTTACCTCTTTTTTTATAAGACTTTACAGAGTCTAAGGAGATATTTAAGATAGTAGCTATTTTCGAATTATCATACCCGATTAAGGACAAATGATATACTTCCTTCATCATTCCAGGCAACTCATCTATAGCCTTTTTTAATGAGAGGAATACTTCTTCTTCTAATATCGCGTGGAGAAAAAAAATAGATTGATCCCTTTGCGACTGCTCTTTTAGATATTTTTCTTTTACTTTGTTATGTCTTAGTATATCTAAGCATCGATTACGTACAGATCTGTAGAAATACGTTTTCAAGGCAATAATATTATCGAAATAAGCTTTTTTCTTCCAAAATTCAAAAAAAACATCTTGTACTACCTCTTCGGCAGTTTCTTTATTTTCTAAATATTTAATAGCAAATGAACTTAATGGGAAAAAATAATCAGAATATAATTTTTCATAAGCTTTGTTCTCACCTATGCATAACCTTTTAAGCCAAATTATTTCAACATCCGACTCCATTATTCTTTTCTACTGAAAGTGTAAATTTACAAAAAATATTATAAATGTACCTGAACCATATTAATTTGACATAATAATACTTTTCCTGCTTTTTGAATACCCATTTTTTTGCTCATTGGTGTCTAATAGATAACAAGGGAAAAATTGTTATTTTTGAATGATGTTTTTTTCGGAAGTACATATTCCTCTTTTGATAAAGGGTGATAAAAAGGCTTTCTTATATCTGTATGACAGCTTTTTTATTTCATTATGTTCGTTCGTCAAAGGTTATGGATTGTCAGACGATGAGTCAAAAGACATTGTGCAGGAGATATTTACAAATCTGTACAAAGCGAATTTTCCTTTAAATCTGCAAGCATTTAAATCTTATCTTTATAATTCGGTACGGAACCGTGCAATCAATTTTATCAGGGACGAAAAAAGAAGGCGAACTCACGAGAGAATTTTCATAAATCTGCTGGATGAATCATTACTATTTGATAAGATTGTCGAGAACGAACTCTATATAGCAGCAAGAAATCTGCTTGCCGAACTACCGCCTCAATGCAAAAACATATTTACAAGAGTACTCAATGGAGATACATCAGAAAAGATAGCTGCCGATCTTAACCTCTCTGTTGAAACTGTCAAAACTCAGCGCAAAAAAGCAAAGAGAATAATGAGGGATCGTTTCTCTTTGGTTTACCAATCACTTCATCTTTTCTTGTAAAATAGATACCCACTTTCTCTTTGGCGGGTGTCTTAGAAGAAAAAAGGGATGACAGGGAGGCCTTTTATTATATCGGAATTGATTATTAAATCAATCAAAAGCGAACTTTCGTATCAGGAAGAGAGCATACTTAGGCAATGGAGAGAGAGTTCGGAGAGAAACGAAAAGCTCTACCAAAAGTGTATTGCAAATACGACTGACGAAGAGTTCTTAACTAATTATTTGGCAGATATTGATTATATGCCTTATTATCAAGAGTGTTGTAGGCTTATTGACGAAAAAAAGAGACATCAGAAATTACACAAATCTTTATTCAAAAATATTTGGAGGGTTGCTGCAATGCTCATGATACCATTAGTAGTATCAACTATGCTTTTGTTAAATGAAGGAGGCTCCCTGTTTAAGAGGATTAACCTTTGGGTCAAAGAGAGTAATTCACTCACTTCAAACAGTACAATTACCCCTGGAGGACCCAATGCAATATTAATCCTGGCAGGAGGAGAGAGGATAACCCTTGGGAGGGATTCTGAAAAACCGGTAGATAAGCCCGAAAATATTACAATTGAAGAGGATAACCTTAAATATTCCAGGATAGAGCAAAAAGAGCGGGAATACAATACGATAATTGTACCCAGGGGAGGAGAGTTTTTAATTCAGCTATCTGATGGAACAAAGGTTTGGCTCAATGCAGAGAGCGAGCTTAGATATCCGGTCTCTTTTGGCGATGGAGAGAGAGGCGTCTATCTTGCGGGTGAGGCCTATTTTGAGGTTGTAAAAAGCGACAAACATCCGTTTACCATTACATCGGGAGACCATAGGATAACCGTTCTCGGAACTGAATTCTGTGTAAGAGCTTATAAAGATGAGCATAAGATTTTAACCACTTTGGAGAGCGGCAGAGTATCAATAAATTCTGGAAATGAAAGTGTTCAACTGCATCCCGGAGAGCAATCAATTGTTGAAGGAGCAGCCATTAAAATCGAAAGAGTCAATACCCAACTCTATACCGCATGGCGTAATAAGATGTTTGTATTTGAAGAGCAGACTCTTGAGGAGATGCTTCGTACGCTTTCAAGATGGTATGATATGGAGGTTGTCTTTAAAGAGAAGGAGTTAAAAGAGTATAGATTTACCGGAGAACTTATGAAATACTCAAATATTGAGGAGTTTTTTAAAAAGCTGGAAGAGCTTGAAAAGGTAAGCTTTAAAATTAATGGCCATGTGATAAATGTTGCAAAATACACAAAACAATAAAACTATACATTCTGTATAAAATATCAAAATAACTAATTAACTAAACTTTATTTATGAGAAGCATTAAACATTACTGTTTACTTGTACTGCTGTTGTTATTGCCTATGCAAAGTGCTCTATTTGCACAGGGTAAATACAGTGTTGATATTCGTAAAGAGAGTCTTAAAAGCGTCCTTACAAAGATCCAAAGTCAGGGGGCTGTTAGATTTCTCTATTCAAATGATGACATTAATCCTTTAAACGTTGAAAATATAAGCGTTAAAGATGCCGACATTAAAGATGTTCTCAATCTTGTTCTTAAAGGTACTGGTCTAACTTATCAAATTGGGAATGACAGTGTTGTCACAATAAAAAAAGCAAAGCAGGAGCCGAATCGGCAACAAGAGAAAAAAACCAGTCAAATTAACGGAGTCGTCACAGACATGAAAGGAGAACCTCTGCCGGGAGTCTCTGTCTTAATTAAAGGAACAACAAAAGGCATTGCTACAGATGTTGATGGTAAATTCGAATTGACCTCAGATTTACCTCAAAATATTCTACTTTTTTCATTTATGGGGATGAAAAAAATTGAGGTAACCTATAAAGGAGAGCAATTCCTCAGTATTAAAATGGAAGAGGAAGCCTCTGACGTTGGAGAGGTTATTGTAACAGGTTTCTTCGACAGGAAAAAGGAGGGATTTTCCGGTACAGTTACACAAATAACCAGAGATGATTTAAAGAAGGTACATACAGGAAATATCTTTACTACAATAAGTACAATTGACTCAGGTTTCAAAATAGAAGAGAATAATATACAAGGGTCCAATCCCAACGCTATAACTGAGTTTACAATAAGAGGTAAAGGAAGTTTTCAGAGTGGATCAACTTCTCCCATTTTTATTCTGGATGGATTTGAAGTCTCTGTTCAGAAAATCTTTGATTTAGACATCAATAGAATTCAATCAATAACATTACTAAAAGATGCATCAGCAACAATTTTATATGGTTCAAAAGCTGCTAATGGTGTAATTGTTATTGAAACAGTAGCACCGGCTAAAGGAAAACTAAGGGTAACCTATGACTTTAAACCTACTTTTGCTTTTGCCGATTTGAACGGATACGATTTGATGGATGCCAGGGAAAAATTGCAATATGAGCTTGAAGCAGGCCTTTACGAGGTAGAAATAACCCCCGGTTATGAAGAGGGTGACCGTTTACGACAATTCCAGCTAAATCAGGCGTATTATGAGAAATATAGAAATGTTGTAGAGGGGGTTAATACTTACTGGCTCTCACAACCTATTCGTTCTTCTATTTCACATGCCCATTCCATTTTTGTAGAAGGAGGAAATGATAATGTAAGATATGGGATTGATGCAAACTATAATTTAAATACAGGTGTAATAAAAGGTTCCGGTAGAAATAGATTAGGTGTAGGGTTTTCACTTATATATAGAATCAAAGATAAGATTACTATCAAAAATTACGCCTCGTTTTCAAATACCAATCCATATAATTCTCCCTATGGCTCTTATTCAACATATGCAAGAGTAAATCCATATGAGAGGATTTACGACAAAAATGGTATGCTTATTCCTAAGTTATCAAATGGAGAACCTAATCCATTATATGATGCGATATTACCTAATAAAGATTATAGTGAAATTCAAGAATTTCGCAATCAATTGAATATGGAATGGATTCTACCAAATGGTTTTCGTATGAGAGGCCAACTAGGTATTATGAAAGGAGTGGAAAGCGGGCATATTTATAAATCACCTTTTTCAGCACAGTATCTAACCACTACTTATAATATGGAGACCAGTATGCAGGAATATCTTCCTATTGCAAAACGAGGTCAACTTACAAAAAGTAATGGCCAATCACTTGATGTTAGCGGAAATATTACATTAAACTATAATAAATTACTTAAAGAGAAACATCTCATTTATGTTGGAGCAGGATTTGAATTTATTCAAAGTGAACAAAATAATCACTCATTTACTGTAACAGGTTTTCCTGATGACAAGTATTCGGATCCGGCATTTGCTATCGAATATTTGGAATACTCGAAACCATCAAGTGGAGAGAGTAATACCAGATCAATAGGCTCTTTCCTTACAGCCAATTATATTTTCGATAATAGATTTTTTGCCGATTTTTCAGGTAGGCTAGATGGTTCGTCGAGATTTGGTACAGATAACAAATACGCACCTTTTTGGTCGTTAGGCGTTGGTTGGAATATTCATAATGAAATGTTTTTTAAAAAGAGCTCTAAAATAAGTATGTTTAAATTAAGAGCATCTTACGGCGTTGTAGGTAATCAAGAGTTTTCTGCATATCAGGCAAAAACAACGTTTGCTTTTAATACAGATAGAGTATATAATCAATTTATTACTGCCAATTTATTAGGATATGGAAATCCCGATTTAAAATGGCAAAATCAATATCAATTAAATACCGGATTAGATATTGGCCTTTTGGAAGATATTTTACGTTTTCAAATTAACTATTATCATAAAAAAACAGAAGGTATGCTAACAGATATAACTGTAGCGCCATCATTAGGATTCAACTCAAATACCTATACCTCTAACCTGGGAACAATACAGAATGATGGGGTAGAACTCAATTCAAATGTTATTTTATTAAGAGACTTAACAAGAAATATTGAGTGGTCGGTGATGTTACAAGCATCCACTAACAAAAATAAACTATTAAAAATATCAAATGCATTAAAATCAATAAATGCAATCAATAATGCCGACAGAACCACTCCTTTAGCCGTATATGAGGAAGGCGAGTCCATGTCTGCCATAAAAGCAGTTAAGTCGCTTGGGATTGACCCTGTAACCGGTAAAGAGATCTTTGTGAAAAAATTAACTGGAGCAATAACATATGATTGGGATGCTGCGGATAAGATTGTTTGCGGTGACAGTGAACCATTGGTTTATGGGAATTTCGGATCGAATCTATTTTATAAAGGTTGGAATTTAAATTTACAATTTAGGTATCGGTTTGGAGCTGATTATTATAATTCAACACTCGCTCAGAGAGTTGAAGGTGCTAACCCAAGTTTAAATGCAGACAGAAGAGTATTAAATGACAGATGGAAAAAAGAGGGGCAATTTGCATTATATAAAAATATTAAAGAATATACTTCAACCTATATTTCAACCAGATTCGTTCAGAAAGAACATTTGTTACAATTAGGTAGTCTATCATTGTCTTATGATTTCAGTAAAAAGTATCTTGAAAAAATAAAATTCAACTCATTGAGAGCTAGTTTTTATATGAATGATATTTTTAGAATCTCGACAATTAAAAATGAAAGGGGCTTAAGTTATCCATTTCAATTAAGTTATGTCTTTGGTTTAAATTTAGGATTTTAAAAAATATAATATAAAATATGAGAAATATATATATAATTCCGGTAATTGTCGTATTTTCTATACTTAGCTCTTGTAATAAATGGCTTGATATTACCCCCAAGGGGAATGCAGAAGCTTCAGAGATGTTATCAACAGAAAATGGATATAATGCAGCATTAGGCGGGGTTTACTACCTGCTGACGACAAACTCTCTTTATGGCAGGGAGTTAACATATGGAATGATGGATGTGTTGGCCCAATATTGGGATTTAACCAATCAGACAACTCACACGTATTATAAACAATCTCTTTATGATTATAAAGATGCAACAACAGTCTCAAGAATTGAGAAAGTTTGGAGTACAATGTATAAAGCTGTTGCACAAATTAATCTTATATTAGAGTCTTTAGAACAGAACAGAGATAAAATAAAATATTCAGAATTAATTGAGGGCGAAGCATTAGCTCTAAGAGCTTTCATACATATGGAGTTGGCTAATTTATTTGGCCCTGTAATAAAAAGTGAAACAGATTTAGATAAAAACTGCATCGCATATCGTACAAAATTTAATACCGAAGCCTTAAAATTTGAATCTTTCCGCGCTATAATGCAAAAGGTAAAAGCTGATTTAAATAGAGCAATAGTATTAATGGACAAAGATCCTATAATTGATAATCCAAGATATTTGAATGGGAATTCTTCAATGTTGGATTATAATTCAGTTTTAGATAGAAGAGGCTCACGAATGAATTACTATGGAGCTAAAGCTTTGTTAATGAGGGTTGAACTTTCATTATTAAATAAAAATGGAGCCTATTTAATAGCTAAAGACTTAATAGAGACATTTAAAACTAATGATAGATTTACATTAGTGACATCGACAAGAGATTTGAATTATGGTGCTGAAATGCTCAGCGCTATGTATAAAAATGATCTATGGTCAGAAGCAGCCAAAATATTTATAAATGAAAGAGTTGAGTCTTCTAAGCAATCTCTGGTCATTACACCTGCGCACTATAGTACAATATTGAATCACATCTATGGCAGAACTCCTGACGGCGCCGGTACAGACAGAAGATTAAATTATTGGTTTGAAAAAGCACAATCCTCATTTGACTATTATTATTTCACTAAATACAAAGAAGTT
>CAYZPF010000061.1:0-13654 GCA_964479995.1 uncultured Muribaculaceae bacterium
CGGCAAGTACTGCGTTTCAACCACTAACCGGAATTTTGAAGGGCGTCAGGGACCCGGAGCGAGAACCATACTTGCGGGGCCTCTCGTTGCCGCTACTGCCGCCGTTACAGGAGTAATATCAGATCCCCGTGAATTTTTATAATAGTAAAACTTAATAACAGTAATAATAATTACGATGAATAACAAGAAATTTACAATAGTTGAATCCAGAGCGGTTGTAATTCCTTTGAATAATATTGATACCGATCAAATTATACCTGCCCGTTTTTTAAAGACCACCTCGAGGGAGGGGTTTGGCCATAAGCTCTTTTACGATTGGAGATTCACCGACAAAGCTGAAGAGGTTAAAGAGTTTGTCCTCAACAGGCCGGAAGGTAAAGGAACTATTCTGGTTGCCGGTAAAAATTTTGGTTGCGGCTCCAGTCGCGAACATGCCGCCTGGGCGGTATCCGACTATGGCTTTAGAGCCGTAGTCTCTAGCTCTTTTGCCGATATTTTCCGCAATAACGCCCTTAATAACGGTCTTTTACCGGTACGAGTGAGCGAAAGATTTCTCTCGTCAATATTTAATAACTTAAAACCAATAACCTTAAAAATTAACCTTATGAAAAAAGAGATTACAAATCAGGAAACAGGAGAATCCGAACAATTCGAAATAAGCAACTACAAGCAAGAGTGTTTGATAAATGGTTATGACGATATAGATTATCTGGTATCGAACATTGAGGAGATTGAAAATTATGAACTCTATAAAGCCTCTTCATTTTAATAACATGAATAAAACAATCACAGTGCTTCCGGGCGATGGCATTGGTCCGGAGATTATGGCACAGGCTGTCAAGGTACTGGAGGCGGTAACCTTAAAATTTTCACATAATTTTACCTTCAATTACGGATTGATAGGTTCCTGTGCCATAGATGAATGTGGAAATCCTTATCCTTTTGAAACACACCAGATGTGCATTGAATGTGACGCAATTCTGTTCGGCGCTATAGGCGATCCAAAGTATGACAATAATCCGGCGGCAAAGATTCGTCCTGAGCAGGGGCTGTTAAAGATGCGTAAAGAGCTGGGACTTTATGCCAATATACGTCCCGTTGAACTGATTCCATCTCTTTCTCACCGCTCACCTCTAAAAGAGGATAAAATCAAAGGGGCAGATATGGTTATTGTGAGAGAGCTTACCGGTGGCATCTATTTTGGAGAACCCAGGGGTAGAAGTCCCTATTCTCTTACAGCATTTGACACCTGTGTATATTCGGCAAATGAGATTGAGAGGGTTGCAAGATTGGCCTTTAAATTAGCCTCAGACAGGAGAGGGAGAGTAACACTTGTAGATAAAGCCAATGTTCTGGAGACATCCAGACTCTGGAGGGAGGTGGTAACTGACTTACACAAAAGCGAATTTCAGGAGATTGAACTGGAGTTTATGTTTGTAGATAATGCTGCTATGCAGCTTGTAACCTGTCCGGCAAAATTTGATGTGCTGCTAACAGAAAACATGTTTGGCGATATTCTCAGTGATGAGGCAAGTGTCCTTACAGGTTCAATAGGGCTTTTACCATCGGCCTCATTTGGCGAGGGCTCTCCCCTCTTTGAGCCTATACACGGCTCTTATCCCCAGGCTGCCGGTAAAAACATCGCAAACCCTATGGCTGCAATTTTATCGGCAGCAATGATGCTCCGTGACGCTTTTGGACTTGAACGTGAAGCAGACGCCGTTAAGAGCGCCTGTCATCGAGCCATTGAAGAGGGATGGCTGACTCCAGATCTGTGCGATGAACGCACCGCCAAAACAACCACTGAGGTTGGGGAATATATCTCCTTACTTTTATAGCCTTATGGAGATCTCTGATTACAGGTGATTTACTTAAGATGGTAAATTACCAGAAATGGATTGTCATTTTCGGGGTTGTGATTGGAAATAATTCTAAGTTGATCCTGATTTAAAATTTTTTGTAATGGTGCAAAATTTTTATTTGGCTTGGTTATTATGGCTGTATTACTAAAATTATATCTATCGAAAAAAACTCCCTCGATTGTTTTACGAAATAGGTTATTCTTACCACTACCCTTTTCTTGAAATAAATATAAATGTTCTCCCCATTTTTTATAGTAAAGAAATAGAATCTTAATATTTATTTTACTCAACAAGAAACTCGGATAGTATCATCCGAGTCTAAATATGCAATATCTTAACAATTTGTTATCCCGATAGATAATTATTTCTTGCCTACTTCAACTTACGGGTAAATCTTATTGCAGATTCAATATTGCCTCTAAAAACAATATTTCCGGAAGGGGTTATAATAATAACTTTAGGGAAAGCAGTAACTTCTATCTCTTTAAGAACAGGGTCTTTTACATCTATTGCTAATCTTGGAAAGGTATATCCTCTTTTTTGTAAAAGTTCATCACCAATTTTAGGAGTTTCATTCCTCTCTTTAATCATACAAAATACCGAGTATAACTCTATATCCTTGTTGGCTTTCAACTCTTCATACTGTTTTTGTACTTTAGGAAAGGCATCAAAACAATACCCGCAAGTAGATGTCCAAAAGTCTAACACAAGGTATTTGCAATTAAAATCGGATAGAGGAAGTATTTTACCATCTACGGATTGAAACACAATAGGATTCTCTACTTTTTGGTCCATCTTTCCTGTAAATGAGCCATAACTATTTTTATGAATCCACATAGGATAGCCTATATATGCAAACCAAAAGATAAAAGCCAATGATACTCCTGTCAAAACAATCTTTCCGTACTTTGAATTGACCTTATATACTCCGTAACCGACTAATATACCAAGCATATCGGTAATAAGGCCTCCTAAACTATCTAAGGTCTCATAGAAATATATTATATGAACAGGAATGATTAGTATTGATACTCCTAGTAACATTGCAATCATAACTTTGAATGAACTAACTTTATCTCTCATCTTAGTTATTACCAGGAATGTCAAAACTCCGTAAAGAATAAAGTTAACAAAAGAGGAAAGAAAAATGCCTTCAAGTCCTAATAGAGAAATATATCCTCCCCTTAGCGGACTAACCATAGCTGATAATATCATAGAAGCTATGATTATAATAGCGATTCTTTTAGTTTGCACAATCAGATATTTATTTAGTTTTTTGATTACTTATTATCATAACTGTCCACTAAAAATCATTTAAAGTTCTTTGAAATTATTGAAATATAGATATGTGAAGAAATTTTGGGGTGAAACAGAAAATGCTGTCCGGACTCAGATCTATTCAGCTATCATCACATACTGTCTGGTCGCCATCGTCCAGCATGATATGAAGATAGAGAGAACTACTTACGAAGTTCTTCAGATACTCAGCATATCTCTTACAGACACTACAAGTTTAAAAGACCTTTTCGATAAATCTAATTTCAATAATGTCAAAGAACAGGATGGTCTTAGCGAACCAAATTTGTTTAATTTTAAATATTTAAATAATCGTCAACATTTTTAGTGGACACTAATGACTTATTATATGAATTAATTTATAGTTTATCTCATTTTTCTATAAACAGAATCAAATGTGTCCAACCTCCTCTTCCTGTCAAAAAATATATTGTTGTTAGAGAAATCTTTGTTAGCTATTTTATCAGAAAACCTACCCCGAATTTATTAATTAAATTTTTACAAACCAAACTTTTAGGAAGTTCCTCTTTAAAATTTTTCTTCGACTATAATTTTACCTGCTAAATATAGCAGTAACGCAACTTGTAACCTATCTGGCAAAATTTGATGTGCTGCTAACAGAAAACATATTTGGCGATATCCTGAGCGATGAAGCAAGAGTTATTGGAAATTTATAAAAGGAACTCCTCAATATTATCGGCAGTAATTATTGAAAAGGTACTTCCAGGATAGTTTTCCGGGAACTGTGTGGGTAATTTATATTTGGCGGATGGACTCCACTTAAATTCAAATGCGTCTATCTGTCCGTCTCCCTCTTCTATATAATCAATCTCTTTTTGCTCTTTTGTCCGCCAAAACCAGTTGTTGCGCCAGATTTGATTATACTCTAACCGTTTTTTCCTTTCGGAAATAATGAAGTTCTCCCACAACCTTCCAATATCGTTCCTATTTTCTGCAAATGAGAAATCGGCAATTACTGCGTTACGAATTCCATTATCATAAAAGAATATTTTTTTACTATTCTTCAATTCATTTCGCAGATTACGACTAAAAGAGCTTAACCGGAAGATTACATAACATTGTTCCAGTAACAAGACATATTTTTCAACAGTCTTTGAATCTAAATTTACAATCTGACCTAATTCTGAATATGAGACCTGATTACCTATTTGAAAAGCAATAGCTTGTAAGAGTTTGAGAAGTTTTTCCGGTTTTTTTATTTGTTCCCACATTAAAATATCCTTGTATAAATAACTGTCGGACAACTGTTTCAATATATCTTTTTCATTCCCCGGATTATTCACAACATCAGGATAATATCCATAAACCAACCGATGAGGTATAAGCCTTTTTTCTTTCAGTAATCCGTGATGTAAAACCATCTCTGAAAAGGAGAGAGGGTACATTTTATATTCCCATTTCCGCCCGGTCAAAGGCTCATTTATTTTGTTAGCCAATTCAAATGATGAGCTACCCGTTGCAATAAGTTGAACATTTGGTATTTCATCCGCTATTAGTTTTAATTTAATCCCAATCTCCTTTATACGCTGAGCTTCATCAATGACAATATATTTTTTGCTTCCAAATATGTATTTCAAACGAGTAGAGGATATATTTTCGAAAAGATTTTGAACATCCGGTTCATCTCCATTAAACCACAGTGATTCATCTGAGCCTTTAAACAGCCCTTTGAGCAGGGTAGTTTTACCAACTTGTCTGGCTCCCATAATTATAATAGCTTTGCCCTTATCAAGTTTATCTTTTACTATATCTTCTAATACCCTATTTATCATTCTAATCCAAGATTTTCATTATTAACACCTCGCTCAAATGTACAACTTTTTTGGATTATGATCCAAATATTACACAACTTTTTTGGATTAGGATCCAAAAAACTGCCTAAATTTCAAATTCTCCTTCAAGAATTTTAAAGACCTCGGCAGTGATTGAATACTCCTTAAGATTAACGGTGCAGATTCCGCCCGGAGTATGAACAGAGAGTTGTGAAGATATCTTGTTCCTTACTGCAAAACAGGAAGCCATTACACTTGTTCCTGATGCTAAGGCATAACCTACTCCCCTATCATAAGTCTCTACCTGTATGTGTTTTTTTGAGATCACTTTTACAAGCTGGATGTTCACACCGTCCGGGAACTCTCCCGAAGCATGCACCTCCTCTCCTCTCTCGATGATTGACTCTTTTGTTGGAGTCTCCTCCTCTCTTACCAGGTTTTCGTTACCAAGATATACATTAATGTACTCTTTCCCTCCAAACTGTTTTATACCTGTCACAACGGGCTCTGTTATCATGGTAACTTTGAGATTGGTTGCCTCCCTGTCAAGAAAATCAACATTCAATGTTTGGTTGGCAATTTTCACGCGAATAGAGTTCTCTTTTACAGCCTCTTTATCTTTAAGATATTTTGCAAAGATCATGGTTGCAAAAAGAGCGCTCTTCACCTCACTACCATCTTTGTTGAATGCTCTGTACTCGTAGGTTAACTCACCCGGAGAGAAGTCATCACCTTTAGACTCAATTATAAACGGACCGTAAATGAGGCCGTCTGCGCCTGCACCAAATTCCTTATGGCATATCTTTACAATAAAATCTTTATCTGGCAGCGTGGGATTCTCTCCTGCGTCAATTATAATATAGGTGTTACCAAGAGCATGATATTTATGGAACCTGTTCTCCTTAATAAAATTGGCATAGGTCTCCAATCTATCACATACCACAAAAACAGCTTTAATAGGTTTAAGTTGATCTACTTTCCCTTGGGACTGAGCATCTTTTTCCCTCTTCTTCAACACCCTTACTGCAGCAGCAAAAGAGGCCCCGGAAGAGACTCCGGCAAGAATCCCCATTCCTCGGCACATTCTTTTCATATAGATTTTAGCCTCTTCGGCAGAGATTCCTTCAATTGCGTCATAATCTTCCTTACTGAAAAATCCGCAATCGTTAAGCTCCAGCATGCTTCTTATGCCAGGGATATAGCTCTCTGCAGATGTAACAACTCCAATCTTTTTAAGATGCGGATTATCGGCCTTAAGTGTTTCGGTTATCCCTTTGCCCGAACCGGATGTACCTAAAACATGAAAAAAATAGTCCACAGAGCCAATATCGTCAAGTATCTCTTGTCCTGTTTTTTTATGTGTTGCAACATTTTTCGGATTAGTGTACTGAGTTGTATGATAATATTTTGCAGGCTCTTTTGCGCACATCTCCTCAATCTTTGCTACGGTATCCACCCCTTTTGGCACTTCAAAAACATCAACCCCAATGAATTTCAGAATATTTTTCGACTCCGAAACCCGGATCCTGTTTGTAACTGTTGTAAATTCAATTCCGTTGATATTGCAGATACATTGCAAAGCCTTTGCCGTATTTCCGCTTGAAGTCTCAATAACCCTTTTCTCTCCGGCTTTAATCTCCTCAATACTCCCATCCAGCATCCCCTTTGCAGTCCTGTCTTTGAGAGATCCGAATGGATTGAGGTACTCCAGTTTGGCATATAGCTCTACTCCTTTAAGGCCGTGGAGTTTATCATCAATTTTTATTATAGGTGTATTGCCAATAAGATCGGTGATTTTGGAAATTAATCTGTTAGATTTTTTTACAAACATGTTATTTTCAATTATTTATCGCTTCTTATGAAGCTAATTTTCAGTTGCGTCTCTTCAATTATCATGCTGCAGCACTTGGAAATCCATTTATTTGCAGTGATTGTTTGTCGGTTTTACGGCATTAAGATAGTGTTTTTCTACAAGATTATTCCACCGTTACCGATTTGGCCAGATTACGGGGTTGGTCAACATCCAGCCCTTTATTTACAGCTATTTGATATGCAATCAGTTGCATTGGGATAACTGTTAATAGCGGTTCCAAATGCTCTATTGTATGAGGTATTTCAATTGTGTCGTCTGCAAGATTTTTAACCTGAGTATCACCTTTTGTAACAATTGCAATAACTCTCCCCTTGCGTGCCTTTATCTCCTGAATATTGCTTATAATTTTCTCATATACAGAGTTATTTGTTGCAACTATAACTACAGGCACACCATCTTCTACCAATGCAATAGGGCCGTGTTTCATCTCGGCGGCAGGATAGCCCTCAGCGTGGATATAGGTAATCTCTTTTAGTTTCAATGCCCCCTCCAGCGCTACCGGATAGTTTATTCCCCTTCCCAGATAAATGAACCCCCTTGCGGTGGCAAGAGTCTCTGCAATTGTGCAAATCTTCTTATAGTCCCTCAATATCTCCTCAATTTTACCCGGAATCTTATTTAACTCTCTGACTATCTCACCATGCAGCCGTTTCACATCTGCAAGTGCAAGAGCCATCATTATCAATACAGTAACCTGTCCGGTAAAGGCCTTGGTTGACGCAACGCCTATTTCAGGGCCGACATGGATGTAAGAGCCGGAATGAGAAGCCCTTGATATTGAAGAGCCAACAGCATTGCAGATACCATATACAAATGCTCCCTTTGATTTTGCAAATTCGACAGCAGCAAGAGTATCAGCAGTTTCACCCGACTGGGAGATGGCTATCACAATATCGTCGGGATAGACAACCGGATTCCTGTAACGAAATTCCGATGCATACTCTACCTCTACAGGGATCCTGCATAAGGACTCCAGAATATACTCTCCTATGAGTGCCGAATGCCATGATGTTCCGCAAGCTACAATTATTATTCTCCGGGCATTCCGGAACCTCTCCATGTTATCAATTATACCGGAAAGAGCAACATTGCTGCCTTCAATGTTTATCCGCCCCCTTGTACAATCAAATATTGTTTTTGGCTGTTCAAAAATCTCTTTAAGCATGAAATGCTCGTACCCGCCTCGCTCAAGCTCAGAAAGCGAAAGGTTGAGCTTAACAAATGCTGGCGTTAGTTCTTCATTTGTAAGATTCACTACCTTAAGCCCATCTTCAAGAGAGATCAGGGCCACCTCGCCATCATTGAGATATGTTACAGACGATGTGTGTTCAATTATTGCAGATGCGTCAGATGCTATAAAATACTCTCCATCACCAATCCCTATAACAAGGGGGCTACTTTTGCGGGCAACAATTATTGTACCCGGGTTCTCTCTCTCAATAAGTGCAATAGCATAGCTCCCTATAACGCTCCCGAGAGCAATCCGCACAGCAGTAAGCAGATCGCAAACTTCACTTACACGGATAAACTCTATTAGCTGTACAAGCACTTCAGTATCGGTAGTGCTCTTGAAATCATACCCGTTTTGAATGAGCATCTGCCTTAAAGGAGAGTAGTTTTCAATAATTCCATTGTGAATTAGTGCAATTTTTTCTGATGATGAATAATGCGGATGAGCATTCACTTGGTTTGGTTCTCCATGTGTAGCCCATCTGGTATGAGCTATTCCGGTAAAGCCATCTTTGGACTTATTATCCATAAAACCCTCCAGTTCAGATACTTTTCCTTTAGCTTTGTAGATATTTATCGCTCCCGATGGGTTAATAAGAGCTACGCCGGCACTGTCATAACCCCGGTATTCAAGTCGTTTCAAACCATTTATAAGGATAGGGCACGCACTGCGGTGTCCGGTATATCCAACTATTCCACACATAAGACTTGTATTTTAAAGTGTGGATAATCTTGAAAGTAGCTCATTGGCTAACTCTGTTTTAACTTCAATATGTTTATGCACAGCTGCAACAAAAGTGTTGCTTTCAAAGTCTCCTCTTACAGATTCAAAATCTTCAAGCTTCTCTGTTTCAGAGCCGTCAACACCAAAACCTATCATAGATGTTATCGAGAACTCCTTCATGGCGTCTTTATAAAGCATCTCATCAATTGAAACGACTGATTCTCTCCAGAGCCCGACCAATTTTTGCACCTCTTCTAAAGAGATATTTGAAAGGTCCATTTTATAATATCTCTCCATCTCTCTGTAAGCCCATGTCCACTCCATATCATAGTAGTCCCTGTGAAGCTCTCTGAAACGCTCCTCTATTTGACATAATGTAAGTTCTCTCTTCTCAACCAATTCGATTAGCCTGTCAACCTCCGATTTAGGTGCAATAAGTCCCGATAGGTCAACCCATTCTCCCTCTCCCAGCATATGTGTTGGTTTAAGTTGTTCCCGGACCCCTTCAATATTTTTAAAAAAAGTACCTTCCAATCTTTTTATTAAGGAGTTTCCAAAGAATTTATTAATAGCTTTCTCATACAGGGTAATACCATTTCTAAGTGAACTGTTCTTGACCTTTGAGCTCCTGTAGGTATAAGTTTCCGAGGTTTCACCCGCTATCTCTCTAAGATCAAGCAGGATACGCCGTCCTTTAATCATTTTTTGGATTGTATAGGGGCTAAGCAAGTTATAGTTGATGAGATCTAATTTATGCGAATCTTTGCGTTTATCACGTACAGGCCATTTCTGCGCATCCCGGATTGTTCCCACACTTCTGAGGTTCACCCCCGGAATAAGGAAAGTTTCGTCAGATTTCTCTATAAGATAGGAGAAAGGCATATCGGATGTATCAGAGTGCCTGTGGTGCCTTCCCATCACCAGAGAAAAGGCTCCCACCTTTGCCGGCCATAAAATGAAAGAATCACTGGTTGTTTTAGCGCCTCTTTCCAATATCCCCTGATGAATTGGGCCAAGTTTGTACATATGATTGCTCTGGTTAGAGCCGCTGCCTGCATTGAGAAAAGAGAGCATTCCCGCTATTAAAAGACTGGACTTATGCATCGAAACAGTAAAGGGACCTGCAAAAATAGCACAAGCTTCACCATTCTCAAAGATACAGTTGGCAAAAGCCAAAGTATCGTGTGCAGAGAAGCTGTGAGAAATCTCTGAAGATTGTCCCACAAAACATCTGCTTATTTTAGCTGCATCCGACACATATGATCCGGACGAGAAGATAAAATCCCTTGCAATAACATTATCGCCTACATAAACCGGAGCCTCTCTGTTACTATTGATTGTGCCGTTCTCAAGGCGGGAGGAGTTTATAATCTTTGTAAAATCTCCGACTCTTACATTCGTTATTGTGCCTGTATTTACAATCTTTACTCCTTTTCCGATTTCACCCACCGTTGAGCCCATCTTTTGAGAATACTCCTCAATAAGATTCAAGAGATTTTCTATAGCAACCTTCTTATGACGATAGAGAGCAATAATGTAAGCCAATGACGATGAGAGTTTATCGTAAATAGGCACCTCTCTCCCACCCGTTTCGTTAAGGACACTCACCAGGACATTATTTCCAAAAGTCGTGAACTGATCTACAACTATAACATTGACATTATGAATATAACAATCATCGCCAATCTTATAGTTGGAGATATGATTCATCACATTCTCAATGAAAACGTCGTTTCCTATTTCGCAATTATGCAGTGTAGCATTTTTTATTCCTGAATGGCGTGTTAAACCACCCGAAACTGTGAAAGATTTTTCAAAATGACCCAGCAATACTCTTCCGGAAAAGCGAGTATTATGCACATACTCTGTTGAAAACCTCTCTGACACAAAGATTTGAGTCCAATCTTCTGCCACACAATGATTGGCTAACAGTGAGTCAATCTCGTGTTGAGTTAAATTTCTCATACTTTCAATTTTTTCTTGGTGCGAAGGTATGAAATATTGGAAATTTTTTACTGGAATTTTAATATTATTTCTTCAATAATCTTTTTAGGAAGTTCAAATCTTACTTTACCCTGCTAAAATTTTCCACATAGGTGGCTGGTAAGTTGTGCTCTGACAGAGTTTTTTAAAATAAAAACTCTGTCAGAGCCAAGCTTATTATTTAGGATCACCGAAGCCAAAAGGCCAGCTTGCAGGATCTGAATTAAAGGCACCTATTTTAACACATTTATCAAAAACATTCTGATATATTGTATATTTTTTATCCTTTATTTCAACCTCTGCAAAGGAACCTTTATGTTGTTCACTACTTGCCGGATTATATGTTGCTACCAGTAAGTATTGTTGTTTTGCAGATGGTTGTATGGCAACTATATCTCCAAGATCTTGGGGTAGAGTTATGAATTCTTTGAAAGACGGTAATAGCTTTGGCGAAGAGTAAATTTTGTTCTTTGCAGTAATATACCAATCATTGTCTAATTCAATAATTTTTGAATTTTTATCTACTCCACTTATCTGAATGGTTACAACATTTGAACATTCGCCATATTCAAATAGTGCCGGCTCACTATATGGATCATTATCGGCGTATTTAAGAGTAATTATTTTTATTTCATTATTTCCAGCTACGATGTATTCCAATGTTTGAAATGGGAAATCATAATCATGAGCTGTGCCAATTATTGTTAGTCCAGTGATATCTGGCTGATTATCAATTGGCACAACTCTATCTAATGCATAATTATCTGCAACCAACCCATTAACAGGATCATTAATTTGAGTTTTTAATACATAATACTTTCTTGTAATTTCGTCGAAACCAAAAATATAACCGTAATAACCAGCTAAATTGCTCCACTTGTAATTCGGGGTATTTCCCGGCCTGTAAAGTAAACCGGAGCTATATCTAACAACTTTACCATCCGATACGTAATACAATGATTTATCTCCCAGCGTAATGGTTTCAGTTGGGTTAAATGTTATTCCGGGAGTGATAAAGCTTTCTGAACTTATTATCGCATTAGGCATAAAAGAGCCATTCTCAGTAGTAATAACATTGTAATCACCTTTTTTTGAGACAATTGAAAATGTCCAATAATAATTCCCTAAAGAGCTGATGTTGCCAAATGAAGATCCCATTGCAACGGGTTCAAACCCAAATTCATAGTCCCCGACAGATGTGGTATTAATAAATCTTTCATTATCTTTTTTTGTTGAAAAATAAGATAAAACAGTTCTTTTTTCGTCATTTTCACAAAGGAAATAGTATCCCCAACTGAACGGTGAAACAACATTTACGTCAAAAGTTTTTAAGAATCTCATCCCTGTCTTTGTATCTGTTACCGTAAAATAAAAGTCATTTCTTCCTGCTTTAACACCGGATGGTATCTCATATTCCAGATTCCTGTTCGTTGATATCTCTTTATCCACGCACTTCCAACTATAAATCAAGCCATCCTCAGTTTCATCAATTGATCTTTTGAATATTGGATTGATTTTCAAAATCTCAAATTTTTGCACACTTGTATCCGATGGAATCCCTGAAATTTCCAGTTCATTTATTGCAGTATAATCATAGTTCCCCAGATCTCTGTAACAGGAAGGAGAGATTGATAGTACCACTATTGATAATATTAATATTTTATTTTTCATCTCTTCATTATTTATTAAGGTAAAAGAATTCTAGGCTTGCTGGTATCTCCATCAGGATAAACTTCATTTTCATCAAAATATTTTTTTAGCATCCTTATAAACATCCAGGTAGAGGGATACCATGACGACACTACATAATATGGCATCTGATCCCAATACAATTGTTTCCCTGTGTCAGGACCAAAACTTTCAAGATTAGGATCTGCACCCAGATAATAAATTTCCTGCCATTTTAGATACTTTTCTCTGGAGAACTCGCCGAATATGCTTATCCAGCTATTCCACCATGTGGGTGGTTGTAGAATATCGGTAAAAGATATCTTTGCTGTTATAAGCTCTTCTGCTCCGACTTTAAAGTTCTCATTGTCGATAATTCGTAATGTTAGAGACTTCCAGGAAGTTTTTAAATCAGGAGTTCTATTCACCTCGAGTTGAATAGTGTCATGCAAATATCCGGATTGTATTGATAGATTTTCAATAGATTCAATTGACCAATCATTTTCAGTTATATTGGATTTTTCTTGATCTAGTATCACTTTATATAAACGGCTTTTTTCGTTTGCTAATCCCACAATTGATACGGGGATTTTAAATATATATGTAGTAACACTAATATCACTCATTGCAAATGAGAATGACAAACTATCCACTCTTTTTTTTGTAATAATCCCATATTGATCGACTTGAAATGGCATATCGAAATATATAAAATTCTGTGAGTTATCAAATGTATTAATTGATTTTTCACATGATGTTAAGAACAAGCCGAGAAGAACAAATAAAAGGGTTCTATTTATAATATTTTTCATCTTATTTGGTTGTTGGTTTTTCATTTGGTGAATATTCATATTCCGAATCGGGAATTGGGAAGACAAACTTATCATCAGAAGCGGCTATTATTATTCCCTGTTTTACATAGAATGACTGAAACAATCTTTTATAAGTTATAAACATTCTTCCCTCTCCAATAAAATCTTTACGCATCTCGCGTAACATAAAGTCTAAAATCTCTTCACTTGAATAACCCTCTTCTAAATCAGGTAGATTCCTTGCTTTTCTTACTTCATTTAAATACTCAAGTGCTAATTTATTATCAGTGCCTACCATTGTTTCACAGGCAGTGAAATATACTTCGGAAAGTCGAACTATTGGAATTTCAGGATAATAAGCTAATCTGGAAAGTCCTTGATACTGAACTTCTTTGAATTTAGTGAAATAATAA
>CAYZPF010000062.1:0-13461 GCA_964479995.1 uncultured Muribaculaceae bacterium
GCACTCTCATATACCACCCTTTTTTTATCTCCTTTCACCACTTCAATTATAGTCTCTGAGGCCTCTTCTCCCAGTTTTTTACAAATCTTTTCTACTCCGGCCTCAAAAAGCGACGTGGTATAAGAGCCTTGAGGCATCTCTTTGTGCCGTCGTTTTATAATTTCCTCAAGCTTCATAATAAACCCTTCGCTATCACTTCCTCTAAAACAACTTATTGAGCCCGTATGGCATACAGGACCGCAAGGATCCACCCTTACTAGTATTGTATCGGAATCACAATCTGTATCAATGCTTATAATCTTCAAAAAATTGGCGCTCGTCTCCCCTTTAGTCCACAGCTTTTGTCTTGACCTACTGTAAAATGTTACGATTCCGGTATCTATACTCATCTTAAAAGCGCTCTTGTTCATATACCCGAGCATTAATACCTTTAGACTCTTGTCATCCTGTATAATTACAGGTATTAGCTCCTCTTCGTTTTTAAATATCTTGTCTGTCAAATGAATCATGATTCCCTTATTTATAATTACAACCCGATTGAAACTCCTTTGCCTTTGAGGAATAGTTTAAGTTTTGCAATCTCTACCTCTCCACTATGAAACAGAGAGGCTGCCAGAGCAGCCTCTGCGTTAGTCGTTTCAAATAAATCGGCAAAATGTTGCATACTTCCTGCCCCTCCCGACGCTATGACCGGAATTTTCACTCTCGTTTTAAGCTCCTTTATTGCCTTACAGGCAAATCCTTTTCTTGTACCATCGTGATCAATTGATGTAAAGAGTATCTCTCCTGCTCCTCTGTCTTGTACCTCTACTGCCCATTCAAACAGCTCTCTGGCACTATCCGATTTCCCTCCGTTAATCACAACCCGCCAGATATCACCATCCCTCTTTGCATCAATGGCAACAATTATTCGTTGTGGACCATAACGGCCGGCGACTTCATTAATCAAGCCGGGGGTTTTTACAGCGGCGCTATTTATTGAAACTTTGCCGGCCCCGGCATCAAATACTCTTGAAACATCATCAATTGTTGAAATTCCCCCTCCGACAATGAATGGTATATCTACCCCTTTTGCCACCTTTTCTACCAATTCAACAAATGTGCTTCTTTTTTCGTTTGTAGCATTAATATCGAGAAAAACCAGTTCGTCTGCACCTTGCAAGGCATAGGCTCTTCCCAACTCAACAGGGTTGCCAATCTCTTTGAAATTAACAAAGTTTACCCCTTTTACTGTTTTACCTTGATATACATCAAGGCATGGAATTATTCTTTTTCTAACCATGTAATAAGATTTAACGGATTAATTTTATTTTCATATATGGCTTTGCCAACAATAACGCCGGCTACGCCTATGTAGTACAACTTTTTTATATCTTCCAGAGATGAGATACCTCCACTGGCAATAATCTCTATTTGCGGAAACTCCTTTTTTAGCTCTTTATAGATCTCAAACGATGGTCCGGCAAGCATTCCGTCTTTAGAGATATCGGTACAGATTATCTTCCTTAATCCATACCGGGTAAATTGCTCTATTAAATGATTGACTGAATAGTCACTCTCCTCTAACCATCCTTTTATTGAGATCTTATCTTTTTTAAAGTCTGCACTTAGAACTACTCTGTCTCCTCCATATTGTTCCAGAAGTGTTTTGAAGAGATTAGGGTTCTCCACAGCAATGCTTCCACAAATAATCATTTTAACACCGCTTTTAAAGAGCTCCCCGGCCACCTCTGCACTTTTTATTCCCCCTCCGAACTGAATCTCAATATCAATATTTTTGGTAATATTTTTTAATGTTTCCAGATTTATCGGATTATTGGCCTTTGCCCCGTCCAGATCTACAACGTGTAACCTTTTAAAGCCCATTTCATAGAATTGTTGTGCTATTCTCCCCGGATCTTTCCCGTAAACAGTTTTTTGAGAGTAATCTCCTTTGGTGAGCCTTACACACTCTCCATTAATAATATCAATTGCGGGTATTATTTTAAATCTCTTCATAATATGTCAATCTCCCCCTTGCTGCTTGGTATAAAATAGAAAGCCGGATCGTTAGCCAGCGCCATTTTCAATGCTCTTGCAAAGGCTTTGAAAATTGCCTCGGCTTTATGGTGCTCATTCTCTCCCGATGCTGTGATGTGAAGGGTAAATTTTCCTACTGATGAGAGTGTGGCAAACAGATGTTTGAACATCTCCGTGGGAAACTCTCCGATTTTTTCACTTTTAAACTCCACATCCCAGACAAAGAGAGCTCTTCCTCCCAAATCGATAAGCACCTCTGCCTTTGACTCATCCATCGGAAGTACAAAACCATATCTGTTAAAAGCACTCTTTTGCACGGTCAGTCTTTTTAACCCCTCACCCATTACAATTGCCACATCCTCAATTGTGTGGTGTAAATCTACATTGATATCACCTTTTGCCTCCAAATCGAAAGAGAGTCCGCCGTGTACCTTAATCTGTTCCAGCATATGATCAAGGAAGCCTATACCTGTAGAGATAGATGTTTCCCTCTCCCCCTGAGGGTAGATTCTAAGAGATATTGCCGTCTCCTTTGTTATTCTTGAGAGCTCTATACAATCAGAAAAAGAGTGTGTAACATTACCTTTAAGAACAGAGAGAAGAAGTGAATTTTCCAATGGTTTTCCTATTGTAATTCTCAATGTATTTTCACATCCGGGCAGTGAGCCCCTATCTCTTGTAACAACACCTACTTTAAGCAATTGACTGTAGGCTTTGTGTGCATCCTTAAATTTTACCAGCAGGAAGTTTGCATCACTCGGATAAATCTCAAGAACCTGAGGGATAGTTTTTAATTGGCTAATAACTCTTTCCCTCTCTGCCATGATTATCGTTATAGGCTGTATATTCTGTTCTTTCAGGGATTTAATGGCAAGCTCCTGACTTACTCTGTTAATATTATAGGGGTACTTTATCATTCCCATAAAGAGGGCAATCTGAGGTGAGGTAACTGCAAACCCCACTCTTATTGCCGCCATTCCTTTCGATTTAGACAATGTCCTGAGTACTACCAAGTTGGAGTATTGTTTAAGATAAGGGATAAAGCCTTTATCACCCGAAAAGTCAATGTATGCCTCATCAATAACCACAATGCCGTTAAACTTATTGAGTATCCTGATGATTTCATTTTTGCTAAGAAGATTGCCTGTTGGGTTATTAGGTGAACAGAGAAATATTATCTTGCTATTATTATCACAGCTACTTAAAATTTTCTCGCTGTCAAGGGAAAAGCTCTTTCCCAAAGGGACTTCACGATGCTTTATATCATTGATTGCTGCACATACGCCGTACATACCATAAGTAGGACTGATAGTTACTATGTTATCAACCCTGGGGTTACAGAAGATTCTTATCAGGAGGTCTATCGCCTCGTCGCTTCCGTTTCCAACAAAAATATTTTGCTCAGAAACTCCCTCTTTAATGGTTGCAGCAAAAAGTTTTTTTAACTCTTTCTGGTGCGGATCAGGATACCTGTTGTAGCCGGTATTGAAAGGGAGCTCATTGGCATCCAGATAGAATGCACATTTAAGATCTGATTCGTCTCTCGCTGTCGAATACGGAGTTAACGCTTTGATATTCTCTCTTACCAGTTTACTTATATCTAATTTATTGTTTTCCATTAACTTAAATTATTTTTAGTTATTTAAATCTTTTAATCTTATATCAACGGCATTTTTATGAGCTTGCAGCGATTCGTGTTTCGCCATAACCGAGATTGTTTGCCCCAGATTCTTAAATCCCTCTTTGGTCAATTCCTGGTATGTAATCTGATGCATAAAGCTCTCAACTCCCAATCCGGATATTGATTTTGCCCAGCCGTTAGTAGGAAGTGTATGATTTGTACCTGATGTGTAATCTCCGGCGCTCTCCGGTGAATAGTTACCGATAAAGATGCTCCCGGCTGCTCTTATCTCTTTTGAGAGTTCCCATGGCCTCTCTGTCGCAATTATCAAATGTTCCGGTGCATAACAATTTGCAAACCCGACCATATAATCTGCTCTATCAAAGAGTATAGCAAAGCTTTGAGAGAGCGAAGAGTCAATCTCTCTTCTTCGTGGAAGAGCCTCTTTTTGTCTCTCCAGCTCCTCCAACACTTTTGAAAGCAGGTTCGAGTCCTGGGTTAAAAGTACAACTTGCGAATCTATCCCATGCTCGGCCTGTGAAAGTAAGTCTGCTGCAATATATTTAGGAACGGCTGTAGAATCGGCAATCACCATAAGCTCTGAGGGGCCGGCGGGCATATCTATAGCTACATCTTTTGATACAATCTGTTTTGCAGTTGTCACATATTGATTGCCCGGTCCAAAAATTTTATCGACTTTCCCGATACTGTCTGTCCCATAAGCCATAGCAGCTATTGCCTGAGCTCCGCCCACTTTCACTATTTTTTCAACCCCCAGTAACGATGCTGTGTAAGCTATAATCGGATTAATAGTTCCATCTGCATTTGGCGGTGTAAAGAGAGTTATCTCTTTGCATCCGGCAATCTGTGCGGGAATTAAAAGCATCAGCACCGTTGAGAAAAGGGGAGCGCCTCCTCCGGGGATGTAAAGTCCAACCTTCTCAATAGGGAATGATCGACGCAAACATCTTACGCCCGGATAGGTTACGAGATCAATTTCTGCCGGTAATTGAGCCCTGTGAAATTTCTCAAGATTTGATGCTGCAACCGAAATAGCCTCTCTTAGCTCACCCGGTACACTCTCTTTAGAACTCCACAAATACTCTTTCTCTACAAATAGTGAATCAAGTGCTACTCTATCAAATTTTTCTGAGTATGTAATTAGAGCGTTATCTCCGCATCTTCTTACCTGCTTGATTATTTCCATAACCTCTTTATCAATATTATGAGTATTATCAGCAGCTCTTAGCGTGAGTTTTTCCCACTCTTCAAATGGCGGATTCTTTATAATCTTCATAATTACAGGGTTTACATTTATGTTATAGTAGAATCTTTTCAAGTGATAGAACTAAAATCCCCTCTGCCCCAATAGATCTCAACTGCTCCATCTTTGGCCACAATTCTCTCTCCTCCACAACTACATGTATGGAACACCACCCTTTTTGGGCAAGAGGGAGAATTGTAGGACTTCTCAAACCGGGTAAAACAGCAATGGCTTCATCCAGCTTATCCTGAGGTAGATTCATAAGAAGATACTTCATACCTCTGCTTCTTTCAACCGACTCAAAGCGGGAGATAAGCTGCAAAAGAGCCTCGCTCTTCTCTGCGTTTAGATTAGGGTTGGCTATTAATACTGCTTCAGAAAAAAACACCTTTTCTACCTCTTTAAGGCCGTTTGTTATAAGCGTACCTCCAGAGCTTACAATATCGAAGATTGCATCGGCCATGCCTACAGAAGGAGCTACCTCTACAGAGCCTGTTATGGTATGTACCTGAGCCGATATACCTTTCGAATCAAAGAATTTTCTTAAGATATTGGGGTAAGAGGTGGCAACTCTTTTTCCGTTGAAATAGTCCAGCCCTGTATAATCCGAACCCTTTGGAATTGCCAGGGAGATGCGGCACTTACTGAATCCTAATTTATGTAATACATTTATGTTGAGGTTCTTCTCCTCAACTTCATTGATCCCTACAATTCCAATATCGGCAATTCCCATTGCAACGGCCCCGGGAATATCGTCATCCCTTAGGAATAGTACTTCGAGGGGAAACTCATCGCATTTGGCAAGAAGCTTTCTTTTGCCCTCTTCAATTGAGAGACCTGCCTCCATAAGCAGGTTTACGCTCTCTTCGCTTAAACGGCCCTTGGCCTGGATTGCTATTCTAATCATTCTAAAAATGTTAAAAAAAAGAGGGCTCACCTTTTGGTAAGCCCTCTGCTATTAATTATATCTGTAAATTTATCTCATATTAATAAATAGCCGTTCCGACCTACCGTTTTGGTGCAGGTGATGATGATGCAAAGAATGGATATTTAAAAATCGGTTCATCTTTTTGTATTATTCTGCAAATGTATAAGTTTTTTATTTAAAAAGTAAAATAAAATTTGAAAAATCATTTAATAGACATGAATACTCCCTTGTGCAGCAGGAAGATAGTTGACTCCTATCCATGTAATCATGAGCAGCATGAAGGCCACGGGAAGCAGCCATAGTATATATTTCAGATTATATCTCCTGAGTCTTGCATGAATATAGACCAGGTAAGCAGAGGCAGTTATAAAGGCCCATATCTCTTTCGGATCCCATGACCAGTAATCTCCCCACGCCTCTTTTGCCCAAACAGCGCCCATAAGCATACCCAACATCAGGAATCCAACCCCTATATAAACAAGATTGTCAATTAATGGTAAAAGTCTTCTATTCTCTTTTCTCTCCTCTTTAATTGCAATTAATGAAGCTATTGTAGCAGCTCCTAATAAGGCGTAAGAGAGAATATAGACCGTAACGTGCGGCACAAACCATACACTTTGAAGAGCAGGCATGAGATTGGTCTTGTGGAGCTCCGGTTTAAGTAAGTTGATTATGATAAAAACAGCGCTTACTATGGTGCTATATCCAACTAACCATTTATATCTCCATCGCAGATAGGTGAAAAACCCAACCAGAATAATAAAGAGTGAATACCAAAGCCTGGTATCACCCATGGTTTTTAAAGGAGCATAGCCCTGTTCAAGCCATAGTTTACCAATAAACAGAGAGAAAACAATAATTCCGGCAATTATTAAGGCCTTCCCTATCAACTCTTTTTTAAAGAGATATAAAGAGACAACTCCAGCAATCCAAAGCAGAAGTGCCAAAAGGGAGTAGTATATAAAGTAATCCCACATCATGACTTGCCTCCTTTAAATATAAGGGTTACGGCGCCGGTCATAATAAGGAATATGCCAATAAGCGCCGGTATCAGCCATGGGTCATAGACCAGTTCAAATATTGACCACTCCGACTCTTTCCCCATAAGTTTATCGTAGGAGTGCTGGTAAATCCTCCAGCTTCCGGCTGTTATCGGATGATTAACAGAGACCACTCCTCTTTTCTCTATTCCACTCTTAGTATATATCACCACATGGGAGTTGAATGATTTTGGTTCGGGATATGTCATTGCTACACACAACTCATCTGGCAGATCTAAGGTTTTGTAAAGCTGAAAGCTGTTACCGCAGGTGACCCAGCCTTCGAAACTCTCCTCTTTTTGTGTATCATTTACACTAACATAAGCGGCAGGTGCATAACGAGGCCTGTCAATTGTAGAATCTATTGAAAGAGTCCATCTCTCTATCCTCCCCTTCTCATTTAATATTGATTCGATTGACGCAGGACCTCCTTTAGGTATCATCTCTCCCGTTGCCCTATCAATTATTGCAATCTTAGGAGGATACTCTTCCATAATAAAGTCATCTAAAGTGATGGCAATGGGTAATTCTACTATCTCTCCAGCCGGTTTTTTACCTGATGGCTCTCCTCTCCACTCAGTCTCCCCCTCTGCCACCCTCATAAAGTATCTCGCTTTATCGGCAGAACCTGGTCCGCCGGCAAACATTAGGATCAACACGCCCAAATGGTTAAGGAGAAAAGAGTAATCGCGAAATCCTTTATTTTTGAATCTATGCGTAATTACTGCCGTCAGGTTAACCGTTATCATCATCCATAAAAGAACAAACGGCCACGACTCTTTTATCTCATTACCGGGAATCAACCCCATCAGTATAGCAATAACTGTAATCTCTGCCAGAAGTACAACCGATAAAGAACCAGAAGCAAGCCGTTTTAGCAACTTGCTTTTTTTCAATAGAAATAACATACCTGTTATAAATATTAAAATGAGATTAACAGGAAATGCTACTATAGTTTTATTAAATCCTCCTAAAAATACCTGCAGGGCAACTCCTGCAATAAGTACGGCAAGGGTGACGATAAACTCCTCTACAATAGTCTTTTGTTTTCCTTTGCTCTGGTCAGCCATTCGGGTACGGTTGTATTCATAAAATTCTCCTTTTCTGCACGGAGTTTAGGCATATCCAATCCTACATATTTTTGAGCCAACTCTTTAGTAGAGATATCTGGTTGCGGTATTGACTCTTTAACTCCCAAGCTTGCAAGAATTCTATTTATTTCGAATTGAGCCTGATAGCTCTTATCAAGACTATGTCCCAATATTCTCTGAGTCTCCACAGGTGCATGGAAAGATGCGCCATGTGAAGCAACTGCAAAATCCCACCTCCACTGTGCAGCTCTCAAAAGTTTTAGTACGGGATCCATTTGCTTTTCGGTCGCTCCTTTATCCCAGGCAAATTTTGCTGCAATATGCGCCTTTGAAAGCTCTGCTTCTACCCTGTCTCTTATCTCTAAAATCTTATCCTGATACTCATAAACATATTTTATGAGATTCTCTTTGCTGTCACGATGGCATGTCTGGCAAGTTCTGTCAATATGAAGCAGAGGGGACATTACATGGTGGTCGCTGTATTTGATGGCTCCGTCTGATTTATACGGCATATGGCAATCGGCGCAGGAGAGTCCCCTTTGTGCATGTGGCCCTTTCATAAAGAGCTCATAATCTGGATGCTGAGCTTTTAGCATAGGAGCTTTGCTCAATGCGTGAGTCCAGTCAGAGAAACCTATGGCATCATAATAGGCCTCAATCTCTTCAACTGATGTACCTTTATCCCAAGGGAAAGTGAGATATTTTCCATCCGGTGTAAAATAGTACTCAACATGGCATTGTGCGCAAGCCAGTGAGCGACGTTCCTGAATTGTTGTCTTTGCTATCTCTTTCCCCTGCCTTGTGAAGGCCTCTGCAAGGGCAGGTCTGGAAATAGCTAAATTCATATTCTCCGGATTATGACAATCTGCACATCCTATAGGGTTTACAATCTCGTCACCGAATACCGACCAGTGGGCAGCATAAAATTTATCTATGCCCACCTCTGCCATCATCCTTGGCACATCGGGTCCTTTACAGGTCCAGCATGTTGCAGGTTGTAAATTAAGATCTTCTGTTACAGGAGCTCCGGTTCTAAGTGTCCCTACCACATCTTTAATGGCATAAGAATGGCCCCTGGGGGTGCTGTAATCTCTTGAAAAAGCATACCCCGCCCATAGGATCACCATCTCTGGTCTTTGCTCCAAAACATCAACGGGCGCATTACCATTGTGCTTACTTTGGAAATCCATCTCTGCGGTCTGTTTCCAGGTCTCGTACTCTCTGGGATAGTTCTCTCCCCATATTTGACTTCTGGATTCAATACCAGTAATTTCAACCCTTTTATTGTTAAACAATGTGGCAATTTCGGCTCTTCTCTCGGTTACTGATGCTGCCAGTAAACCTAATAGAAAAACGGCAACCGTTGTGCCGGCAAAGAGTGCCCACAGAAGGACAGTCCTGTTTTTTTCAAAGAAAGCTTTTAGTTTCATAGTTCTTATTTTTTCATCATCTTTTTTAACCATGAGGGAACAGGGGAGTCTGGCAGAGGTACAATTGCATTAGGACTCATTGCCAGATTAGAGATTCTACCGTGAGGTACCTCTCTGTGGCAATCCCAACAGGCTTTTGCTTCCCCTTTTGCTACCTGGGCGTATTTTACCATACCGGTCTTTACAAACTCTGTATTAAGCTGCGTGTGGCATCTTATACAGTTCTCCATTATTGCGCCGTAACTTGCCGCTCTGGGCCTTATAACCTGCGGTTCCATACGTAATGTAAAGATTGCTGCATGATAAAGGCCATCCTTAGCTTTGAAGGAGTAACCCTTAATCAAATTATCCTGAGGCACATGGCAATCATTGCAGGTGGTCCAGGGCTGATGCGAGCTCTTTTGCCATGATTGATAATAAGGGGCCATAATATGACAGTTGACACAAGCTGAGGGGTCTTCAGAGAGATAGGAGTATGCCCTTGAAACATAGACTAAATATAACGATATCCCTAATAATACTCCGGCAAGAATGATTAATGGAACCACCAATCGCCGGGGAAAGAGTTTTTTCATAGACTTTGTTTATTAGCTCTTAGGTACAAATATAGAATATCTTTTCAAATTATCAATAGCCCATCCTGTAATCCAGTTCAATTGCAGAGACTCCTTTTTCCATCCATTCGGGCATAGGCTCCCCTTTAAGGTAGTGGTTAAAGAATTGCATCATCCTTTTTTGAAAATCAATCTTATTTTTAAGCTTCAAAGGCCAGTGATCTTCGCCTGTATAGTTAAGAAGCCACACAGGTTTTTGTAATCTCTTGAGCGAAGTAAAGAATTCAATACCTTGTTCCCATGGAACGTACCCGTCTCTGTCATTGTGCATTATCAGGACAGGGGTTGTTACTTTATCCATCGTAAAGAGAGGGGAGTTCTCAATGTAACGTTGTTGGGACTCCCATGGAGTTTTCCCGATCCTGCTTTGCTGATGCTCATACTGGAAGGATCTGTTCAAGCCTGTTCCCCAACGGATTCCGCCGTAGGCGCTAAACATGTTTACAACGGGTGCTCCCGATTCAATTGCTGCAAAAAGCGAAGTTCTTGTAGCAAGATAAGCAACCTGGTATCCCCCCCAACTGTGTCCTTGAGCCCCTATGCTACTGACATCAATATAGCCCTCCTCTATTAAAGCAGATATCCCGGGCATTACGCAGTTAAATGCACTTTCGCCGGGGTAACCCTCTTTATAAACAATATCGGGATTAAATATGATATATCCGTTACTATTGTAAAGATGGTAATCAATTGTCGAGCGATGCGCTTCGGGTATTCTGTGCGAATAGAGTGCAGATGAATTTTTATCATAAAAATTTACAATCAGCGGATATTTTTTTGCCGGATCAAAGTTCTCCGGTTTATATACCACGCCTTCTATCTCTTTCCCGTCATAAGAGGTCCACTTTACCAATTGTGCGCTGCCCCATATAAACTCATTTTGTTGAGGGTTGGCATTTGTAATCTTTATACTCTTTTTGAATTTATTTTCACTAAACCAGAGGTCGGGGAATTGGGTATAACTCTCTACGGTAAATATATAGCTCTCTTTATTCTTTGCTTTTACCGGATTACTCAAAGCAGCCTTCTCCGAACGGAGCAGTTGCGGGTTGTTGCCGGAACCGGGATAAAGAAGATAGTATCCCCATCCTTTTGTAACATTGTCAAATGCGGTAAGTAGTATCTCCTTTGAAAGATTTATCGGGTCATCTTGCTTCTCTTTAACCACTCTGTAGGTGAACTTTTCCTGTGAACCATTCTTTGTGATGTTAACAGGGGCTTCTCTCCCATCAGGATCTACCTGCCATATATCATATCTGTCATTTACCAGAAGATATCTGTCATCTTCACTCCATCCGGAGATGGGGAAAGGATATGGCCAATCCGGCATGTCATTCAACTCATCATAAGCAATAATTGTCTTTGGATTGGTTATTCTTCTTATGTCATAAGTGGTTAGTGAGCAGGTAAACCAGGAGCTGTCGGGAGCACTGTACCAATAGAGGAATTTACCTGCGGGTGACACTTTAATCTCTCCGTCTATCCCCTCTTTGAGGTACGAATTCCTCTCAAGTTCTGTATTGATAATAAAAAGATCATACTTCGCTCTTCCTGTCCACATCTGCTCTGTAAGATAGCGCTCCTGGGAGAGCCCTGCAACCAGAGGTGAATTGCCTTTATCTACGAGAATTGCATCTGTGATAAAGTCATTCGTAATTGTATGCGTTTTATCTGATTCAAAATTATAAACAGCTAAATAGCTTCTTTTTTTATCTTTCTCCCTCTCTTTTACCTGCTGTGTAAACTGTCGTCCCTCTCTCCAGTGCCATACCTGAACAACAGGAAGTTCATCTTTACCAAAGGATGAGTCTCTAACGGGAGGGAGTGGTTTTACTCCGTAATAGAGTTTTGAGCCATCCGGTGAGAAGCTTAATTCTCTGTGTTCCGATACTCCATTTGCAACCTCTCTGACATTTTTGTCCTTTTGCCAAATCATAAGTTTATCTCCTGCAACAAAAGAGGCTCTTTTACCCGATTCGCTAAGGGCAAGAGCAACCACCTGCGAATCACCTCTCCATAATGTATCGGGGCTCTCTTTGTGAAGGGCTGTTAGCATAACATCCTTGCCATTAGTATATAGCACCTTATACTCCTCTTCTGAATATTTGAAATGTGTTACTTTACCACAGGAGAGGGCAATTTCACCGCTTAAACTCTCAATACCAAGAGTAGAGTCCCTTTTGTGAAAAAACACAAAATCATCCCAACCCTTAGACATTTTATAGCTTTTTACATTCCCGATGATTCTGACTTCTCCACTCTTTAAGGCGTACAGCACTAAATTGATCTTCTCTTTCTCACCTTTGTCAAACAGGAGATAGTTTGACGAAGAATCAAAATTTATTGTAAGTACAGAATCTGCAGAGAAGAGTTCTACCCCCTTATTACTGTACAGTTTAAGCTTTGAATCTCCTTTCCAGGGCTCAAGTTTCACTGCAATGTAAGCCCCATCAGAAGAGATTAAATTTTGGGTTATTCTATTCCATTTTACAACATCTTCTATTGTCATTATCCTCTTTCCCGGCTGTGCAATCTTAGTCCTCTTGATTATTTGTGCAGATGCTGCCGTTAGAGACAAGAGGGTTACTAAAATACTAATCAGAATTCTATTTGTCATTGTTGCGCAAGTTTAAAAATGAAGTAAATTACAGATTAAAAGACTGAAATACCAATTTGGGTGGTAAATTGCTCTAATGTGGTTATACCTCTGCAAGAGTTGCCATTTACGTTAAGCTCGGGGCTCCAAACTGCAATTGAAAGTTTTCCCGGAATTATCGCAACAATTCCACCTCCAACGCCGCTCTTTCCGGGCAATCCCACCCTGTATGCGAAATCACCCGACTCATTGTAAAGGCCGCATGTTAACATTAGCGCATTCATCCTTTTAGCGCTCCTGGGTTCAACAACTTTTTTATCTGTCAAAGGGTTAACGCCCCTGTTAGCCAGGAAAAGGAAAGAGCGGGCAAGTTCTCTGGTATCCATATATACGCTGCATTGATTACAATAGGTATCAATCAGTTCATAAATATCGTTCCTGATATTTCCGAAACTTTTGATAAAGTTAGCTAACGCTATGTTCCTGAATGAATTTTCAAATTCTGAACGGGCTACCTCTTCGTTAAAATTTAGATTACCGTTTCCGCACAGTTCCCTTATAAATTCCAAAATAGCCTCTTTTGGCCTGGAATAGAGATCCATCAACTTATCTGTAACTACTAGAGCACCTGCATTAATGAAAGGGTTTCTGGGAATACCTCTCTCCTGTTCCAACTGGATGAGAGAGTTGAAAGATGTCCCCGAAGGCTCTCTTCCAACATGGTGCCATAGTTCATCTCCAAGGTATTTGCTTACCATAGCAAGAGTAAAGACTTTTGAGATACTCTGAATAGTGAATCTCTCCTGATAGTCGCCAACAGAGAACTCTTCTCCCTCCAGATCGCATACAGAAATAGCA
>CAYZPF010000063.1:0-13260 GCA_964479995.1 uncultured Muribaculaceae bacterium
CAGTACTCTAAAGAAGTACCTGGCAGAGAACGGCCTGTATAGACGGACAGTTAATATTCCCACTTTCTCCCCTTTTGCAGTTAACATATCAACTACTTCTCTGATAGTTTCGCAAATGGAACCCATAGCAATCACAATGTTTTCTGCTTCCGGATCGCCATAATAGTCGAAAGGCAGATAGTGACGCCCGGTAGCCTCGCTTATCTCACCCATATAACGGGCTACGATATCGGGGACGGCATCATAGTAATTATTACAAGCCTCTCTCGCCTGGAAGAAAACATCCGGATTTTGCGCAGTACCTCTGGTTACAGGCTTATTGGGATTAAGAGCTCTGTTGCGGAAAGCAGACAAAGATTTGCTGCTGATCATTTTCTTTACTTCATCCCACTCAAGATCTTCAATTTTCTGAATCTCATGCGAGGTGCGGAATCCGTCAAAGAAGTGTACAAACGGCACTCTGGATTTTAGTGTTGATAAATGGGCAACAGCCCCCATATCCAAAGCTTCCTGCACTCCGCCTGATGCAAGAAGTGCAAAACCGGTTTGTCTTGTTGACATAACATCGGAGTGATCTCCAAAAATTGAAAGTGCCTGAGCTGCAAGGGTCCTGGCGGATACGTGCAATACTGTAGGAAGTAATTCTCCTGCAATTTTATACATATTTGGGATCATTAGGAGCAATCCCTGTGATGCGGTAAAAGTGGTAGCCAGAACACCAGCCTGAAGAGCGCCATGAAGCGTACCTGCTGCACCCCCCTCGCTCTGCATCTCGATAACCTGAACGGTCTCTCCAAAAAGATTCTTCTTACCATAGGCCGACCACTCATCCACATACTCTGCCATTGTTGAAGACGGAGTAATTGGGTATATGGCTGCCATTTCGCTAAACATGTATGCAACATGTGCTGCGGCGTAATTACCGTCACAGGTAATAAATTTTTTCTCTTTTGCCATAGCTTTTTTGTTAGAAATTAGTACTTATTTATCTCTTTTTTTAATATTTATTCAGTTAGATATTGTAAAAAATTACATTTTCAATTAGTATTAAGCTTAGTACACAAAAAAATATTCCGCTTATCAGTTACGATAGCGGATATATTGCTTGATATTTCCATTATGTTCAGGCTGCTCAGGTGGAACTCGTAAAAGTCCTCCGAGAGCTGGAAAAACTCTGTCTCTGTCTCTGTCTCTTTTGATATTTGGTAGTATTTGGGCATAGTAAGTATCGGCATCAAAAGTACAATTTTTTTTTCAATTTTAAAAGGAATATCACTAATTTTGAACTCTTGTAAATACTAATTAATCAATAATGAAAAGGTCTATTCTGACAATCACACTTATGGCGTTTTTTGTAATCTCATTTGCTCAGAGTGGAACTGTTGAGATATTTGATGGAAAGATTATCAGAGGTGATTTTTTTAAAGAGAAGCTATACCTTTTTGATAGTTATAAGAGTGGAAGAATTAAGGTCAAAGATGGTATTATTCTATATGGAGATTTGAATATCAATCTTTTAGAGCAGGCGGTCAAGGTGATAACCGATACAAAAGATACTATCTATCTTAAAATGGAGAGAGATATTGAAAGCGTCAGCGCCGGTAACTTCCTCTTTTTAAAGCTGAATAACCACTATATTCAAATTATGAATGTAGCAGAAGATCTTTTTCTGGGACTTGAAAGAACTCTTAAGATAGGTCAGGAGAAGGTTGAAGGAGCATACGGCGGTTCTACAGAGGCCTCTTCGGTAACAAAAGTCTCCTCCTATGTATTGGAGGGGAGGCTTGAGAAGATAGTTGGTTCCCGAACTCTAAAATATGATTACACCGAAAGGTTATACCTTGTAAAAAAGGGAAAACTTTATCCGGCTACTCAAAAGAGTTTTCAGAAATTTTTCAGTGATAACAAGAAAGAGATTGAACTTTATGTAAAGGAGAATAACATAAAGTTTAATAGAAATGAAGATATAGTACAATTATTTAATTATCTGGTTAATAAGAGATAGACTATTGATGTCCGGAGACAACGCTTTCCGGAGCTGTCTTTTTAATCAAACCCTGCAGAACAGTACCTGGGCCCAGCTCTACAAACTCTCTTGCCCCGTCCCTCCACATATTCTCGACAATTTGTCTCCATCTTACGGGAGCCGTCAATTGGGTAATAAGGTTTTCTTTAATCTTGGCAGGATCTGTATTCGGGCTGGCATCTACATTTTGATAAACAGGGAACAGAGGTGTCGCGAAGGTTGCCTGCTCTATGGCCTCTGCCAGCTCTTTGCGGGCAGGCTCCATTAGTGGTGAGTGGAAAGCTCCGCCTACAGCCAGCATCAAAGCTCTTTTTGCTCCGGCTGCTTTAAGAAGTTCGCAGGCTTTTGTAACAGCTTCTATACTACCTGAGATAACTATCTGCCCGGCACTGTTGTAATTCGCCGGCACTACAACTCCTTCAACCGACGCACAGATTCTCTCTACGGTCCCATCATCTAAGCCTAAAATTGCAGCCATAGTAGATGGCTCTAATTCACAAGCCTTTTGCATTGCCTTTGCCCTCATCGAAACTAACTTTAAACCATCTTCAACGCTTAAGGCTCCGGCTGCAACCAGTGCACTGAACTCTCCAAGAGAGTGACCGGCAACCATATTGGGATTGAAATTATCAATACATTTAGAGAGGATTACCGAATGTATAAATATGGCGGGCTGTGTTACATTAGTCTGCCTGAGCTCTTCATCGCTCCCTTCAAACATAATGTCTGTGATACGAAATCCCAGTATTTTATTTGCCTTTTCGAACATCTCTTTTGCAAGCGAATTACTGTTGTACAGCTCTTTACCCATTCCGCTGAATTGTGCTCCCTGTCCGGGAAATACAAATGCTTTCATATTTTCTGAATGTTTATTTGGATGGCAAAGATACATTTTTCGGAGAAAATTAAATAACTATCTTTGTAGCCCTAAACTGGCCCCGTAGTTCAGCTGAATAGAACGTCAGATTCCGGTTCTGAAGGTCGGGGGTTTGAATCCCTCCGGGGTCGCTTTTTTCAAATGTAGCTATTGACAATTTGATATTTAGATGGAGACTCTTCTAAATGACTTTATTTCAGATGTGAATGATAGATCTGAAGAAGCATTCAAGCAATTATATGATGCTTTTTACAGAGAACTGGTCTATTTTTCGACTAAAATGAATAACTCTTTGCAAGATTCAGAGGATATTGTTCATGATACCATACTGTCAATATGGGAGAGCGACTATAAATTTGAAAATATTAAATATCTTAAATCATTTCTGCATACATCGGTAAGGAACCGCACCCTGAATTTTATGAAAAGAGAGGGGCGGTTGACAAACGATTTTTCCAGTATAGATAAAAAGCTTCGGGAAGAAAGAATAGAGTCCGATATTATAGAGACAGAGGTTATATCTATTCTGAATATGGCGATTTCTGAGTTGCCTTCCGAATGTAAAAAAATTATGACATTACTGATTAATGGATACAGTTGTTCGGAAATTGCTATAATAAAAAATTTAGCGTCAAGTACAGTCAGAGCTCAAAAAAAGAGAGGATTGTCTTTATTGAAAAATAAACTGCCAAAAGATATATTACTATTGTTGTACACAATGGTTTAACCTTTTTTTTAAAAGGATCTTTTATAATATATCTTTCTTAGACCGATAAATATTTTATAATTCTTTTAGTCGTTTTCATCACTTCGATTTCTTCATATATAGAGAACGAATTAATGTATATGTTGAATTTTACTAAAATCGGAGAATCTGTTGTTAGGTGCGTGAGTTATCTTATGCCGTCCGGTAAAGCGCCTGAGATTAATGAACCTCTTAATGAAAAAGAGAAGAAAATAGTTGAGAAATTATCGGATAAGAACAATCTTAAGAGAGATCTTGATCTATACAATTCTATAGATAAGGAGAGAGCTTTCAGGAGATTTGCAGAGATTGTAAAAGCTTCAAATAACAGGACAGATACTACAAATGCCAATATTAACGTAGTTTCCGGAGGCGCTAAATTACGGTTTAAGAGATACTTATTATACGGGTCTGCAGCAATTGCAGCTTCGTTAATCATATTATTTTATATCTTCTCCCCGGAGAAAAGAGAGGAGATAACATTAATCAACAGCTTTGCTGTTAATCCTGTATCACAGGTAATACTTAAAACAGAGGATGGAAAACAATATACTACCTCGGGAGAGATAAAAATTGCAAAATCCCAGATTACTGCAGATGAAAAAGAATTGGTATCTGTCAATTCAGATACGGTAGCTTTAGAGAAAATTAATGCTGTTATAACACCTAAGGGGGTAAGGCAAAAAGTTGTTCTTTCCGATGAAACAATAGTTTGGCTTAATTCGGAGACAAAGTTGTCATTCCCAATAGATTTTAGTGGAGACTCAAGAGTTGTTACTTTAGAGGGGGAGGCATTTTTTGATGTAAAAAAATCTGCAAAGCCATTTATTGTCAATATTGGCGACAAAGCGGTAAAAGTGCATGGTACTACGTTTAATCTATCTTCATATCATGCTGTTAGTACATCTGTTGTCTCGCTTTATACCGGCTCGGTAGAGATCATTACCCCTTTTAGCTCTTATATGCTTGCTCCGGGATATCATATAGAAATAGACAATTCAAGCAATGAAATCTCCTGCCCAATTGAGAATAGAAGCGCCTCACCCGATTGGATAAGAGGCAGGATCGAGTTTTACAGACAACCTTTGAGCAAAATTTTTGAAACAATCTCCAGGTGGTATGCAATTGATTACATATTAGACTCTGATGTAAAAGATCTTAAAGCGATAATATTAGTATCCGATAAAATAACATTGGATGAACTTATAGACCTACTTCAATTAACTGAAAACATCTCTATTACCTATGAAGAAAAAACGATTAAAGTAACAAGTAAAACAAAAAAGATGTAGCAGATCTCGTACATCTGCTACATCCATGAAAACAGATTTGAATATTATGATAGACAAACCTATGCAAAACTATGAAAAAAAAACCATTTTTAACTGATCTCTTACTAAAAGTAAGCTTACTGTTTCTGCTTCTTTTTATACAATCTCAACTATTTGCTGGTTATAAAGAGAGTGTAGAGTTTCAACAGCAAAAAAAAGTAACCATCAACATTAAGGAGGAAAGTCTCTATAATATTATCCAAAATATTGTAGATCAGACAGGTTCCGAAATTGTATTTTTTGAAAATCAGGTTTCTGATACAAAGTGCAGGAATATAGTTCTTAATTCTGTAAGTATTAATACTGCATTGGATAAAGTGTTAGAGAATACAAATCTTTCATATAAAATCCAAAATGGAAGATATGTAATACAAACTAAACAAAGAGAGCCGGTAGGACAGCAAATAAGAAATGTTACCATTACCGGAGTTGTAAAGGATTCTAAGGGAGGTGTATTACCCTTTGTAAATATTGTTATCAAAGGGACACAAAGAGGGGTAACAACTGACCTTGAGGGAAGATACTCAATAAAGATACCTTCTGTTGGCGCTATGCTTCAATACTCTTTTCTGGGGATGGAGACAAAAGAGATAGAGATACCTGCAACGGAGAAAGAGGAGGTTAGAGTTGATATTACTCTGGGTGAATCAATAAGCGAGATCTCAGAGTTAACCTTTATATCAACCGGATACCAAAAGATGAGCAGGAGAGATATGGTAGGCTCTCTTACCATTGTTAATGCATCAGACATCCTGATGGCAAATCAGGTATCAATTGATAAGATGCTACAAGGGGTAGTCCCTGGTATGATTGTAACAAATAAAAGCTCAAGGGTTGGGTCATCACCTTCTATCAAGATAAGAGGAACTTCTACTTTATTAGGTGATACAGAACCGCTATGGGTAGTTGATGGTATTATTCAGGATGACCCTATATCAATACCAGCAGCTTCTTTATTGTCGGAAGATATGAGAAATATTATCGGCAATCAGATCTCATGGCTAAACCCTCATGATATTGAGACGATTACTGTTTTAAAAGATGCCTCTGCCACTGCTATTTACGGATCAAAGGCCTCAAATGGAGTAATTGTAATTACAACTAAACTCTCAAAAGAGATAAAAGAGAGAATCTCGGTAAACTATAGCGGAACACTTACGGTGAACAGCAAGCCCAATTATGGAATGTTTGATCTTATGAATTCTCAGGAGAGGGTAAAATTTGCAGATGAAGCCTTTGCATCCGGGATTCCTTATGGTTCTGTTCCTCTGTTGGATATCAACTCTTATGAAGGGGTAAAAAGAATGTTTATAGAGGGCTATATTGGGGCAGACGAGCAGATTAAAAGAAGAGGTTATCTCGAAACTGTTAATACAGACTGGTTAAAGCTATTGACAAGAAATGCATTTAACAATTCTCACAATATAAGTGTTAACGGAGGTTCAGGTAAGATGAGCTTTACAAGTTCTGTTAGCTACGTTAAGCAGCAGGGGCAAGAGATTGGAAATGATTCTGAGCGCCTCACAGGTAGAATTGCAACGATTTTCAATTTAACGGAAAAAGTTAGGGTTAATCTGTCAATTATCGGTTCCTACAGTTTGAATCAAGGTTTTGGCGCCGGGGTCAATCCGTTTAATTATGCAGTAACTACCAACAGAGCTATACCGGCGTATGATGAAGATGGTAAATTATCTTACTATCAAAAACTCAACACTTATATTTATAATAAGATTATACCATCATTAAATTATAATATACTCAACGAGAGAGATAACTCCTCTTCAAAAACAGAAAATATGAAGCGTTCAGCTACTGCTGATGTTACGTGGAATATTTTTAAGGGCTTGAATTATAACTTCACAGGGGGATATAATTTGTCAAGTAATTTTATGAACTCCTACATGTCTGAGAAGACTTATTATATAGCTTCCGGTTACAGAGGTTTTAATTTCGGTACAGAGGTTCCGGAATCGGCCAGTTATAAGGCGGCAGTACTACCTATGGGTGGTGAGTATTTTTCTAATGATGCAAGGCAGATCTCTTATAATATCCAGAATAAGCTAACCTATTTCAAGAGTTTTGAGAACAGTAGACTAAATCTTTTTTTAGGTCATGAAATAAGATCTTTAAGTTCTGTCTCCACTTCAAATACCGCCTGGGGTTACTCCAAGGAGAGAGGAGAAATACTTATAACGCCTACCTTACCAGAAGATTTAGTCCCGACAGCCGGAGCTGTAATGACCTATACCGGATATGGTATCCTTAATAATTTGTATAACAGCAGGTGGAAAAAGCTCAACAATACGGATAATTTCATCTCGCTTTTTGCAACTCTTGCATACTCATTAAAAGAGAAGTATGTCTTTAATGCAAGTATCCGGAACGACTGGTCAAACAGGTTTGGACAAAATATTAACAAACGAATAGACCCTGTATATTCAATAGGAGCATCATGGAGAGTAGCTAATGAAAATTTTATTAAAAATAATATTTCATGGCTTTCTCAATTAAATTTAAGGGCGACTTTTGGCCTTCAAGGGAACGCTTTAACAAATCAGAGCCCGGAATTACTTCTTTACAAGCAAGGTAAGCTTCCAATCTTTAATCAATACTACTCAATAATTAATAAAATACCAAATCCGAATCTTAAATGGGAGAGAACAACCTCCTGGAACTTTGGAGCAGATATTAGTTTATTTGAGAGAGTGAATCTTGTAATTGATGGTTACAAAAGAAGATCAAACGCAGTAATCTCTCAAGATATACCTCAGGAGTTCGGAATTCAGGTCTCAACTGTGAATGGAGGAATCTTGTACAATAGCGGCGTAGAGGCCACCTTGTCTGTTTCACTAATTAACAGGGAGGAATCAGCTCTTAGTCTTAGTATTAACTCTTCAAAAAACTGGAATTCAACAGGAGATCCTGTAAAATTGGCCACAATGCAAAATTATCTTTACGGCTCTTCCAGCACAATTCTTAAAAAAGGCGCTCCCCTAAATTCATTCTGGTCATATTCATTTGCCGGATTGAATCCGGTTGATGGCTCTCCTATGTATAATCTGATGGATGTAGATAAGGAGACTGCCCTGGAAGATGCCTCCTCTTTTTTGGTTTTATCCGGAGAGACAACTCCTTCGTTTACCGGTGGTATAGGTTTAAATTTCAGATATAAATCATTCTCATTGGCATCATCATTTTCTGTTCTTCTAGGATCAAAAAGCAGGTTGCCTAACCCTTATTTGAATTTCAGTAACGGGACAAAATTACCCGGACAGGAATATAACGTAAGTAAGCAACTTGTAAATAGGTGGAAAGTTTCCGGAGATGAAATATTTACAAATATCCCATCGATTAATCCCAATAACGCATTCTCCATAGCAATGCCTGATGGAGTAAACTCTGCATATCCGGTAGCTATGTGGGCGCAATCAGATATTCAGGTGGTTGATGCCTCCTTTTTAAGGCTAAGAGGAGTTGATTTAACATGGAGATTAAATCAGAAACACCTTAAAAATACAAGTATTAAAAACCTGTCGTTGACAGCCTCTGCCAATAATATTTTTGTAATCGCGTCAAAGCGTTTTGCAGGGATGGATCCTGAGTTAGGCAATAGCATTATGCCTAAATCTTTTACTCTTGGTATATCAATAGGGTTATAATTAAATGAATATTACAATGAAAAAAATATTAAGTATAATAATTGTCTTACTGCTAATATCCTGTTCAGATTTCCTTGAACCAAAGGCACAAACTGAGTATGTACCACGAGATATTAGTTCGATAAATGAAATGCTGCTTGGAGAGGGGTATATACATCCTCATAATATAAGTGTTGAAATATTTTCATATAATGAGATATTTTCTGACGATGTAGCTTGTACCTTAGAAAATTGCAATAATATTCAAAATGCGAGTAAATATACACTCTTAAAACCCTTTTTTGCCTGGCATCCTGAGATGTTCAAAATGGGCTCTTTGAATAACAACTATCCAAAGGTTTGGAAATCTACATATTCCAGGATCTTAGGTTGTAATTCGGCATTAGATTACCTAAAGAGTGTTGATGGTTCTGAGGAAGAGTTAAATTTTGTAAAAGGACAGGCGTTAGCTTTGAGAGCATTTTATTATTTCAATTTAGTAAACCTGTTTGGAGAGCCCTATTATTTTAATAAAAAGGCGCCTGGTGTTCCTTTAAAACTTAATAGTAATATGGAATTTTCCTACTTACCACGCAATACCGTAGAAGAGGTATATTCTCAGATTGAGCAAGATTTAACTGAGGCTGAAGAGTGTTTTAAACAACTACCGTCAAACCTGCAATTTATTAAAGATGGAAAAGTTACTCTTCCCATGATTCAGCTCATTACTGCCCGGGTAGCACTTTATATGGAAAACTATGATAAGTGTGCCGAATATTCTCAAAAAGTTATTAATGATTGGGGGTTAAAATTACTTAATCTTAATAATTTTACCTCCACAACGGCTCAGCCATATTATGAGTTTACCTCAATTGATAATCCTGAGATGATTTGGTTATATGGGAACTCCATGGATTTTGCGAGATTTTTAACCAATTATCTTATTTTACTTCCTACATCGACAACACAGACAAGACTTTTCTTTAATGCTTCACCTGCATTGAAAAGTTCTTATGTTGCCGGAGATTTAAGACTATCCAATTATTTAATAAAAGAGAGCGCTACAATAAATAACCTGGCACCGTATGGCAAGTCTCCTGTAAGCACCACTTATATTCTGTTAAGTACAAAATTTGGAAAGGCATTAAGGTTGTCGGAGGCATACCTGATGCTCGCCGAGTCATATTACCATTTGAACAGATCTTCAGATGCCGTAAATCTTCTTGAAACTATGAGGTCAATGAGATTCTCAACCTCCTCCGGATCTGCCTATAAGGTTCCCGGGACGAGTACAGGAGGTATAGCTCTCCTTGATTTTATCAAAGAGGAGAGAAGAAGAGAGATGTGTTTTGAAGGACTCAGATGGTTTGATCAAAGAAGATGGGGTATGGAGAGCTTCTCCCGTGACTGGAGAGAAGAGGGTGTTACTGTCTCCACATTTGTCATGGCTAAAGACGATCCTGCCTATACTTTGCCTATTCCTTTTGATGCCATTGAGCTTAATCCTAATCTTACACAAAATAAATTAGCAACTCCAAAATATTGATTATGAAAAATATAATATATTTAATTGTAATTTTATCTGCGACTTTATTAGTTTCATGCTATAAAGAGGAACCTCTCACCCAAACACCGGCTGAGAATGCAGACAGATATACTTTTCCACAAGGTAGTAATAGCTATGACGTTGCTGCAAATGAAGTTTTTAAAAAATTTGGGGTAAAGATTATCTATAAAGAGTATAGAGATGTTGATTTCAATCTCTCCTGGACAAATCCTGCTGTGGGCAAGATTGGTTACGATATTCCCCAAGAACAGGAAAAAGATGCAGTAGAATTCATTGTCAATAATATCTTTAGCTTTCTCACTCCCGATGTTACAAAAAAGATACTTCTTCCGTTTTTCTATGTTGCAGACAGTATCTGTCAGAAGACAATCACCTCTAATGCTACTACTACTCTGGAATCTGTAGCTGCTTATCCATATATCTATAATGGATTGGACTATTGGTCATTTTGCTGGAATGGCGCAAGCCAGTGGACAAAATTGAATGGGACTCTAATAAGTTCGTCACTGCCAACTCAAAGACCTGTTACATCGCATCAAAAATTTTATAGGAGAGGAGTAATGCTAAAAGAGATATTTAAAAGGGCAGTTGCAAACGGCAATATAAAAATTCCCGATGGTTTTGCCAATGGCTTTGATTTTACCACAGCTATTAAATATGCAGTTGGGACGGAGGATGATGTTAACTATTATAAAAAGAGAGGGTTTCCTGGTCAAATGATTAACGTGAATAATTTTGATTTAACTCAATTGACATTAGTTTCCAGAACCGGACCTATGCAGATTTTTACAGACTATCTCCATCTGTGCATGAGGTATCAGGCAGATTCGATTGAGATATTATTCCCCAAAGCAAAATATCCGCTTATTCATAATAAGTACCCAATTGTAATAGATTATATGAAAAATACATACGATATTGATCTCTCTCTGATAGCTAAAAAGCCTTAATTACAGCCAATAATGAAAAGATTAATTATTTTCTTACTGCTCTTTTTAAGTTGCGGTATAGCGCAAGCTCAGTTCAAATTTACAGCTAAAATCCGGATTCTGAAGCCTGTGGAGATATCACTTCAAGATTTGAATGGAAACACAATTTTCTCCGGAACTCTTAAACCCGGTCAACCTTTTGAGTTTACCTCTCCCACTTTTGTCAAAGATTATTATAAACTGAATTTGGGAGATTTTGAAATGAATATACTGTTAGATGATTCTCCTGTTATTTTAAAGGGTTTTTTGGCAGACGGAACGAAAAATACGACAAATATTGTAGTTGAAGGGACTCCACAAAATGAATTACTTAAGGAGGCAGATTATCTCTTTAAAAATTCTGATAGAAAAATAGGCTGGAGCTGGGATGCCGTAAACGGGAAATACGAACCGGTAGTACTTGCAGCACTAATTTATGATAATTACGATTTTTTCAGATTAAGACATCCGGCGTTAAAAGAGCTGATAGAGCAGAGTGCCGGGGATAAGGATTTACAACAATCTTTGCTTGTAACCTTCATTTATGATATGCTAAAGAAGACAGAACACTTTGTTGAGGGAAATTATGTTAAGGATTTTTCTCTACAAGACAAAGAAGGAAATATTTTTAACCTCTCTCATTTCAAGGGCAAGTATGTGCTTCTTGATTTTTGGGCCTCCTGGTGCGGAGGCTGTATAAGTGAGATGCACACACTTAAACCTATTTACAATGAGATAAAAAGAGATAATTTAGAATTTATTAGTATCTCATTGGACGACAATAAAGAGAAGTGGATTACAGCTTTAAAAAAGATAGATATTCCTTGGTTATCACTTTGGGACAGTGACGGATTTAAAAAATCAACTTTTAAAGACCAATTTGGCTTTAACCAAATCCCATTTATTGCTCTTATCAGCCCGGAGGGAAGAATCCTTTCCAGGAAGATAAGAGGAGAAGAGGTGAAAAATGAGATCTTAAAACATATAAAATAAAACAACAACAATAATGAAAACAACAAAATATTTACTGCTCTTGTTAGGTGTAACCTTTGCGATTACTCTTTTAGCGCAGAATAATATGGTAAGCCAAACAAAGCAGAGTGACGGTAATTGGTACAAAGGTTCTCCGGAACATTCAATTTATGGAATAGATTTGCAAGGAGCCAAAGATCTGTTAAAAAACAGAAAGATAAAAAAGATACCTATTGTAGCCATTGTTGGGACAGGATGTGATATTGAACATGAGGCTCTGAGAAATTCACTATGGATTAATCCTAAGGAGAAGAGTAATGGAATTGATGATGACAATAACGGCTATATTGACGATATAAATGGCTGGAATTTTATTGGCGGCAAGGATGGCGAAGTTATGGAAAATACTTTAAAACAGGCAGATAGAGAGTGGCTTAAACTTAAAGATAAATATGCCGAACTCTTTTTTGACGGCAAACAATATTTTGTTTATGAGAATAATGCCAGAAAATATGTAACTCCTCCTGCTAATATTCCTGAATATAAATATTTCAAATCATTAATTGAATCTCGTGAAAGCGAATTGGCGAGTAAATTTGGCGGTTATTTGCTTGGTAATTTGGTTAAGGAGTACACTCTACAGCTTGACAGTTTGATTATGAGTAAATTCCCCGGTAAAAAGAGAGCAGATTTGAATATGACTCACATAAAACAGTATCTGGTTAATGATGAGGTTAGAGAAGATTCTCTAAAATCTGTCGCTCATACTGTAATATATTTATATATGAATTTAGTTAGTAGAATTGAACCAAGGACATGGCAGGACACCTATGATAATTTTATGATTAATCAGATGCCTTACACTAAGAAAATATTCGAGAAATTGTATTATAGTGAAGAGGTTAACAGCAGAGAATTAATAGTTGGAGACAACCCTGATGATATAAACGATAAAAAATATGGTATTAACAATCTCCTGACTACCTCATCAAATGGTGGAACCGTTTTTGCTGGAATAATAGCAGGTTCAAATGCGGAAACAAATTTCGAGGGAATCATACCGCAAGCAAAAATTATGACTCTTGTTGTAAGTACGCATAAGGGAGAGCCACTAATAAAAGACATGGCTCTCTCTA